>NZ_JBEXWB010000060.1:23345-24354 GCF_040629645.1 Streptomyces sp. NPDC005899
GCCGCGCCCGCGGGGCGGGGCCGCGCCCCCCCCCCCCGGCCCCCCTCCCCCGTGGTGCGGTCCGTGGTGCGGTCCTCCCGCCGGGGCCGGGACGGGCCGTCCGGCCTAGGACGGGATGTTCTGCTCCGCCCAGACGACCTTCCCGGTCGCCGTACGGCACGAACCCCACCTGCGGCAGAGCAGGTTGATGAGCTGCAGGCCCCGCCCGCCCTCGTCGCTCTCGCCGGCGTGCTGGATCTGCGGCAGGTCCGGCCCGGTGTCCGCGAGCTCCACCAGGAGCCGCTCGCCACGCAGCAGCCGGAGCCGGCCGGGGCCGCCGCCGTACCGCATGGCGTTGCCGACCAGCTCGCTGACGACCAGTTCGGTGACGTCGGCGAGATCGGCCAGACCCCACCGGCCCAGCTGCTCGGTGACCAGGCCGCGGGCGACGGAGGCCGGGTTGCCCGTCTCCGGCAGGTCCCACACCCGCAGGCCGGCCTCCGGCGGCAGCTCGCACCCGCGGGCGACCACCAGCACCGCCTCGTCGAAGCGGCCGTCGCTTCTGCGCGGCAGGGTGAGCGGCCCCCCGTCGTCCAGGTCCCCGGGTGCCATCGCGGCGACGGCCGCGCGCAGCCCCTCCAGCTGGACGTCCACGTCGTCGACGCGCGTCTTGACCAGACCGTCGGTGTAGAGCACGAGCCGGCTGCCCGACGGGGCGCGCAGCCGCAGCGGGTCGTAGGGGATGACGCCCGCGCCCAGGGGCGCGCCGACCGGCACGTCGAGGAAGCGGGTGGTGCCGTCCCCGTCCACCAGCAGCGGCGGCGGATGGCCCGCGCTCGCGATCGTGTAGCTGCCGTCCGCCGGGTCGTGGACGGCGCACAGACAGGTGGCGACCTGGTCGTCCTCCAGGTCGCGGGTTGCCAGGTCGAGCCGGGCCAGCACCCGGTCGGGGGCGATGTCCAGCGTCATGAGCGTGCGGGCCACGGTGCGCAGCCGGCCCATCGTGGCGGCGGCCGCCACCCCGTGGCCG
>NZ_JBEXWB010000061.1:0-24087 GCF_040629645.1 Streptomyces sp. NPDC005899
GGAGGGCGTCGACCTCAACACCGGGATGCTGCTGGGCTGGGACTCCGGCGCCACGGCGCTGCTGAGCTGTTCGATCGTCGGGGACCTGCCCGCGACCGGTCGGCGCCGGTCACGGCCACCCTGCCGCCCTGGCAGAATCGAGGGTGGCCGTCTGTACGGGACGGCGCAGTCGACTCCCAGAGTTCCGGCGGTCCCATGCCCCTCACCCTCGCCTCCCTCGTCCAGCACTCCGCACTCAGACTCACCGTCCGGGCGGGGGCCGGGAGCCTCGGTACGCCGGTGCGCTGGGCCCACGCCAGCGAGCTCGCCGACCCGGTCCCGTACATGGACGGAGGCGAACTGCTGCTCGTCACCGCGACCAACCTGGACGCCGAGGACCCCGAGGCGATGCGCCGGTACGTGCGGCGGCTGACCGGCGCCAAGGTCGCCGGGATCGGCTTCGCCGTGGGCGTCACGTACGAGGACGTCCCCGCCGCCCTCGTCGACGCGGCCGAGGAGGCGGGGCTGCCGCTGCTCGAAGTCCCCCGGCGCACACCTTTCCTCGCGATCAGCAAGGCCGTGTCCGCTGCGATCGCCGCCGACCAGTACCGCGCGGTCACCGCCGGCTTCGAGGCGCAGCGGGACCTGACCCGGGCCGCGCTGGCGGGGGACGGCCCCGCCGGACTGCTCGCCCGGCTCGCCGCCCACGTCGACGGCTGGGCCGCGCTCTACGACACCTCGGGTGCCGTCGTGGCCGCCGCGCCCGACTGGGCCGCCCGCCGCGCCGCCCGCCTGACGCCGGACGTGGAGCGCCTGCGGGACCGCCCCGCCCCGGCCAGTGTCGTCGTCGGCACCGCCGAGGACACCGACCGGGTCGAGATCCAGTCGCTGGGCACCGGCCACCGGATCCGCGGCGCGCTCGCCGTCGGCACCGGGTCGGCCCCGGGCACCGCCGAGCGGTACGCCGTGCACTCGGCGGTCGCCCTGCTGACCCTCACCACGGCCCGCTCCCGCTCGCTCCAGGGGGCGGAGCAGCGTCTGGGCGCCGCGATCCTGCGGATGCTGCTGGCCGGGCAGCCGGACCACGCCCGGGCCGTCGCCGGGGACCTGTACGGCGGTCTTCTCGACGCGCCCTTCCGCCTCCTGATCGCCGAGACACCCGCCCCGTCGGCCCCCTCCGCTCCCCACCTGCTCGCCGAGACGATGGAAGCCGCCGCCGCCAGAGCCGGAGAGGCCCTCCTGACGGTCCCCGAGGGCGACCGGGTCGTCGTCCTGGCCGCGGACGGCGGTGCGGCCGTCGAGGCCTGCGCGGCCTACGCCCGGGCGCAGGACGCCCGCCCGGCGCGCGAACCCGGTGCGGAGGACGGCGCCGTGGCCGTCGGCCTGTCCGCGCCCGCCGGCCCGGTCGCCGTCTCCGCCGCGTACAAGCAGGCCGAACAGGCCCTCTCGGTGGCCCGCCGCCGCGGGCGGACCCTGGTGGAGCACGAGGAACTGGCCGCGGGCTCCCTCCTGCCGCTCCTGGCCGACGACGCCGTACGGGCCTTCGCCGACGGCGTCCTGCGACCCCTGAGCGAGCACGACGCGAAGGGCCGCGGTGACCTGGTCGCCTCCCTGCGCGCCTGGCTCTCCCGCCACGGCCAGTGGGACGCCGCCGCGGCCGATCTGGGCGTGCACCGCCACACGCTGCGTTACCGGATGCGGCGGGTGGAGGAGATCCTGGGCCGTTCGCTGGACGATCCGGACGTGCGCATGGAGCTCTGGCTGGCCCTCAAGACGACGGCGGCGGCGTCGGCGAAGCCGTAACGGGGACCGCACCCCCTACAAAGCGGCGCGTCGCGGCCGGCGTCCGCTCCACACCGGACAAACGTCATCAGTGGCGCGTCCCCCTACCGTGGGGCCCGAGGGCTCCCGCGCGATCCTCGATCATCACGCTCGTTCACCATCCCGAAGGGCCGGAACCGCCATGACCTCCACCCACGCCTTCTGGCTCGCCGGCCGCCAGGCCACCGGCGAGGACAGCTTCGACGTCACCAACTCCTGGGACGGCCGTCTCGTCGGCACGGTCTCCGTGCCGACCGACGCCCAGGTCGAGGAGGCCGTCGCCGCCGCGTACGCGGTGCGCGAGGAGTTCGCCGCCACCCCGGCGCACGTGCGCGCCGCCGCCCTCGACCACGTCGTGCGCCGCCTCGGAGAGCGCACCGAGGAGATCGCCCGGCTGATCTCCGCCGAGAACGGCAAGCCGATCAAGTGGGCCCGCGGCGAGGTCGGCCGCGCCGTCTCCGTCTTCCGGTTCGCCGCCGAGGAGGCCCGCCGCTTCAACGGCGGGGACGCCCAGCGGCTCGACACGGACGCCGGCGGCACCGGCCGCCTCGGGCTGACCCGGCGCTTCCCGCGCGGCCCCGTCCTCGGCATCGCGCCCTTCAACTTCCCGCTCAACCTCAGCGCGCACAAGGTCGCACCGGCCATCGCCGTCGGCGCCCCGATCATCCTCAAGCCGGCACCGGCCACCCCGCTGTCGGCCCTGATCCTCGGTGAGCTCCTGGCCGAGACCGACCTCCCGGCCGGCTCCTGGTCCGTACTGACGGTCCCGAACGACAAGATGCCCGCCCTCGTCCGCGACGAGCGGCTGCCGGTGATCTCCTTCACCGGCTCGGGACCGGTCGGTTACTCGATCATGGAGTCGGTCCCGCGCAAGCACTGCACCCTGGAGCTGGGCGGCAACGGCGCGGCCGTCGTGCTCGGCGACTGGTCCTCCGAGGAGGACCTGGACCACGCCGCCGGCCGCATCGCGACCTTCTCCAACTACCAGGGCGGCCAGTCCTGCATCTCGGTGCAGCGCGTCATCGCCGACACCTCCGTGTACGACCGGCTCGTGCCGAAGATCGTCGCGGCCGTCGAGGCCCTGGTGACGGGTGACCCCTCCGACGCGGCCACCGACGTCGGCCCGCTGGTCAGCGAGGACGCCGCCCGCCGTGTCGAGTCCTGGGTCGACGAGGCCGTCGCGGCCGGGGCGGAGCTGCTGACCGGCGGTCGGCGCGACGGCGCCACCTACGCCCCTACCGTCCTCGCCGGCCTCCCCGCCACCACGAAGATCGCCTGCGAGGAGGTCTTCGGCCCGGTCATGTACGTGCAGCGGACCGACGGCGAGGCCGAGGCGTTCGCCGCCGTCAACGACTCCCCGTACGGCCTGCAGGCGGGCGTCTTCACCCACGACCTGCGGACCGCGTTCCGCGCACACCGCGCCCTGGAGGTCGGCGGCGTGGTCATCGGCGACGTCCCCTCCTACCGCGCCGACCAGATGCCCTACGGCGGCGCCAAGCAGTCCGGCGTGGGCCGCGAGGGCGTGCGCTACGCGATGGACGACTACACCTACGAGCGGGTGCTGGTCCTCACCGGCCTGGCCCTGTAGGCCCCGCCCGGGTACGGAACGGCCGGAGCCCGCTGTGCGGGGGCTCCGGCCGTTTCCGTACGCCGCGGGGTGCCGCCCGCAGGGTGGTGGGGGTGGCGCGGATCGGGTAGATACGGACAGGTGGAACCGATCGGCACGCGTACGGCCCGACCCATATCCCGACTCGCGGCGAGGTGAGCTCCTCATGTCCGCCCCATCCGACACCCCCCAGGCCCCCAAAGTCACCGAACGCGAAGCACGGCAGGTGGCCGAGGCCGCCCGCGAACAGGACTGGCGCAAGCCGAGCTTCGCCAAGGAACTCTTCCTCGGACGCTTCCGGCTCGACCTGATCCACCCGCATCCCACGCCCGCGGCCGACGACGTGCGGCGCGGCGAGGCCTTCCTCGCCCGGCTGCGCGACTTCTGCGAGGCCCACGTCGACGGCGCCCTCATCGAGCGCGAGGCCAGGATCCCCGACGAGGTGATCAACGGGCTCAAGGAGCTCGGCGCGCTCGGCATGAAGATCGAGACCAGGTACGGAGGCCTGGGACTGACCCAGGTCTACTACAACAAGGCGCTGGCGCTGGCCGGTTCCGCGAGCCCCTCGATCGGCGCGCTGCTCTCCGCCCACCAGTCCATCGGCGTACCGCAGCCGCTGAAGATGTTCGGCACCCAGGAGCAGAAGGACGCCTTCCTGCCCCGCCTGGCCCGCACGGACATCTCCGCCTTCCTCCTCACCGAGCCGGACGTCGGCTCCGACCCGGCGCGGCTCGCGACCACGGCCGTCCCGGAAGGCGACGACTACGTCCTGGACGGTGTGAAGCTCTGGACGACCAACGGCGTCGTCGCCGACCTGCTCGTCGTCATGGCCCGGGTCCCCGCGTCCGACGGCCACAAGGGCGGCATCACCGCCTTCGTCGTCGAGGCGGACTCCCCGGGCATCACCGTGGAGCACCGCAACGCCTTCATGGGCCTGCGCGGCATCGAGAACGGCGTCACCCGCTTCCACCGGGTACGGGTCCCCGCGGCCAACCGGATCGGCCCCGAGGGAGCGGGCCTCAAGATCGCCCTCACCACGCTCAACACCGGACGCCTCTCCCTGCCCGCGATGTGCGTGGGCGTCGGCAAGTGGTCCCTGAAGATCGCGCGTGAGTGGTCGGCCGTACGCGAGCAGTGGGGCAGGGCGGTCGCCAGGCACGAGGCGGTCGGGGCGAAGATCTCCTTCATCGCCGCCACCACCTTCGCCCTGGAGGCGGTCGTCGACCTCTCCTCGCAGATGGCCGACGAGAACCGCAACGACATCCGCATCGAGGCGGCCCTCGCCAAGCTGTACGGCTCCGAGATGGGCTGGCTGATCTCCGACGAGCTGGTCCAGATCCGCGGCGGGCGCGGCTTCGAGACCGCCGCCTCGCTCGCGGCCCGCGGCGAACGCGCCGTCCCCGCCGAGCAGATGCTCCGCGACATGAGGATCAACCGGATCTTCGAGGGCTCCACGGAGATCATGCACCTGCTGATCGCCCGGGAGGCCGTCGACGCCCACCTCAAGGTCGCCGGTGACATCATCGACCCCGACAAGCCGCTGTCGGACAAGGCGAGGGCGGGGGCCAACGCCGCGGGGTTCTACGCCCGCTGGCTCCCGAAGCTGGTCAGCGGACCTGGGCATCTCCCCAGCTCCTACGGCGAGTTCCGCATCCCCGGGCACCCCGACCTCTCCGCCCACCTGCGGTACGTCGAACGCTCGGCCCGCAAGCTCGCCCGCTCCACCTTCTACGCCATGTCCCGGTGGCAGGGCCGCATGGAGACCAAGCAGGGCTTCCTCGGGCGGATCGTCGACATCGGCGCCGAACTCTTCGCCATGAGCGCCGCGTGCGTCCGCGCCGAGCACCTGCGCGCGGGCGACGACCACGGCCGCGAGGCCTACCAGCTCGCCGACGTCTTCTGCCGGCAGGCCCGCATCCGTGTCGAGGAACTCTTCACCCGGCTGTGGTCAAACACCGACGACATCGACCGGCGCGTGGTGGACGGGGTCCTGTCCGGCACCTACGCCTGGCTCGAGGAGGGCGTCCTCGACCCCAGCGGCGACGGCCCGTGGATCGCCGACGCCACCCCGGGCCCGGCCGCCGGGGAGAACGTCCACCGCCCCATCCGCTGAACCGGCGCCCACGCGGGGCGCGTCCACTGCCTGGACGCGCCCCGCAGGCGCGCCCGCCGCACGGCAGGATGGACGCCCGTGACCGTCATCCACGTCCCCGGCTCCAAGTCCGTCACCGCCCGCGCCCTCTTCCTGGCCGCCGCGGCGGACGGCACCACCACACTCCTGCGCCCCCTGCGCTCGGACGACACCGAAGGGTTCACCGAAGGCCTGACCCGCCTCGGCTACCCGGTGACACGGGAGCCGGACCGCTGGCACATCGAGGGGCGCCCCGCCGGGCCCGCCGTCCGGGAGGCCGAGGTGCACTGCCGCGACGGGGCCACCACCGCACGCTTCCTGCCGACGCTGGCCGCCGCCGCGGCCACCGGCAGCTACCGCTTCGACGCCTCCGCGCAGATGCGCCGCCGCCCCCTCGCCCCGCTCACCCGGGCCCTGCGCGCCCTCGGGGTCGACCTGCGCCACGAGGGAGCCGAGGGACACCACCCGCTGCGCATCGAGGCGTCCGGGGTGAAGGGCGGCGAACTCACCCTGGACGCGGGGGAGTCGTCCCAGTACCTCACCGCGCTGCTCATGCTGGGGCCGCTCACCGCCGAGGGCCTCCGGATCGACGTCACGGAGCTGGTCTCGGCGCCGTACGTCGAGATCACCCTGGCGATGATGCGCGACTTCGGCGTGGAGGTGGTGCGGGAGGGGAACACCTTCACCGTCCCGCCCACCGGCTACCGCGCCACCACGTACGCGGTGGAGCCCGACGCGTCCACGGCCTCGTACTTCTTCGCGGCGGCCGCCCTCACCGGCCGCGAGGTCACCGTCCCCGGCCTCGGCACCGGCGCCCTCCAGGGCGACCTGCGCTTCACCGACGTGCTGCGCCGCATGGGGGCCGAGGTCACCACCACGGCGGAGGCCACCACCGTGCGGTCCACCGGCCGGCTCTCGGGCCTGACGGTCAACATGCGCGACATCTCCGACACGATGCCCACCCTGGCCGCGATAGCGCCGTTCGCCTCGTCACCGGTGCGGATCGAGGACGTCGCCAACACCCGGGTGAAGGAGTGCGACCGCCTGGAGGCATGCGCCGGGAACCTGCGGAACATGGGTATCACCGTGCGCACCGGACCCGACTGGATCGAGATCCACCCCGGCACTCCGCGCCCCGTCGAGATCGCGACGCACGGCGACCACCGCATCGTCATGTCCTTCGCGGTCGCGGGACTGCGCACGCGGGGAACGACCTACGACGACCCCGGCTGCGTGCGCAAGACGTTCCCCGGCTTCCACGAGGAGTTCGCACGCTTCGCGGCCGGCGGCGCCCGGTAGGGTTTCCCGGCCCCCCTCCGTCTCCGGTCGTCTCCGGTCGCCCCCGGGAGAACTCGTGGTCACACCCTCCCCGCCGCCCTTCACCCACGGCTACGGCGCGCCCCTCACCTGCCAGATCTGCGGCGCGGTCCCCGCCGTGCACGCCGTCGTGCGCGGCCATCGCGGGCTCGTCGTCACCCTGCGCTTCCTCACGGAGGAGGGGGCGTTCTGCCGGACCTGCGGCACCGCCACCTACCGCGGGATGACCTCGGACACCCTCTGGCAGGGGTGGTGGGGCCTGCTGTCCGTGTTCGCCGCCCCGGTCACCCTCGTGATGAACCTCGGTGCCCGCGCGCGGATACGCGCCCTGCCGCACCCGCTGGGCCATCCGCGGCCCCCGCTCGCGCCGGGCCGCCCCGTGCTCCTGCGGCCGCCCGCCCTGTCGATCATGGTGGCCCTGCTCGTCGTCCTCGGCGCGGTCGTGGTCCCGAAGCTGGGCCCGCAGCTCTTCCCGGCGGAGCGGGCCGCCTTCACCGCGGGTGACTGCGGCCGCAACGACGCCGAGTGGCCCGAGCAGGACCTGGAGGTGGTCGGTTGCAGTTCCGCGGACGCGGAGTTCTGGGTCTCGGCCCCCGAGCGGTGCTGGGGCAGGGACTGGCTGCTGCACATCGACTACAGCGCCGAGTACGAACAGCTGTGCGCCCACCCCATGGAGAAGTGAGGCGTATCCGGCCCCCGATGCCGGCGGCCGCCCCCGGGACCGGGCCCGCGTGCCCCGGTCCGGGGTACGCGCCGACGGGGACGCCCTGTCCTGGCACCCGGTGGATGCGGCGACAATGGTGGGCATGAGCGACAGCCCCGCACCCCTCGCCGACCCGCATCTCGTCTTCGACGCCGCGGCCGGCCGCCGGGATCTGGTGATCCTCGGCTCCACCGGGTCCATCGGCACCCAGGCCATCGACCTGGTGCTGCGCAACCCCGACCGCTTCCGCGTCACCGCGCTCTCCGCCGCGGGCGGCCGGGTCGCCCTCCTCGCCGAGCAGGCCCGCCGCCTGCGGGTGGCCACGGTCGCGGTCGCCGACGCCGGCAAGGCGCCGGCCCTGCGCGAGGCCCTGCGCGAGACCTACGGAGCGGGTGAGACGCTCCCGACCGTGCTGGCCGGTCCCGACGCCGCCGCCGAGCTCGCCGCGAGCGACTGCCACACCGTGCTGAACGGGATCACCGGCTCGATCGGGCTCGCCCCGACGCTCGCCGCGCTGAAGGCGGGCCGCACGCTCGCGCTCGCCAACAAGGAGTCGCTGATCGTCGGCGGCCCGCTGGTGAAGGCCCTGGCCGCCCCGGGACAGATCATCCCGGTCGACTCCGAGCACGCCGCGCTCTTCCAGGCGCTCGCCGCGGGCAACCGCGCCGACGTGCGCAAACTGGTCGTCACGGCGTCCGGCGGCCCGTTCCGCGGACGGACCAGGAGGGAGCTGGCCGACGTGACCCGCGAGCAGGCGCTGGCGCACCCGACCTGGGCCATGGGCCCGGTCATCACGGTCAACTCCGCGACGCTCGTCAACAAGGGCCTGGAGGTCATCGAGGCGCACCTCCTCTACGACATCCCGTTCGACCGCATCGAGGTCGTCGTCCACCCCCAGTCGTACGTTCACTCGATGGTGGAGTTCACCGACGGGTCCACCCTCGCCCAGGCGACACCGCCCGACATGCGGGGCCCCATCGCGATCGGCCTGGGCTGGCCCGAGCGGGTCCCGGACGCGGCCCCCGCCTTCGACTGGACGACGGCCTCCAGCTGGGAGTTCTTCCCGCTGGACACCGAGGCGTTCCCCTCCGTCGGGCTGGCCCGCCACGTCGGCGCGCTGGGCGGCACCGCGCCGGCGGTCTTCAACGCGGCCAACGAGGAGTGCGTGGAGGCGTTTCTGTCCGGACGGCTGCCCTTCAACGGAATCATGGATACGGTCACCGCAGTGGTGGCCGAACACGGCACCCCCGCCACGGGAACCCCACTGAGCGTCGCGGACGTCCTCGAGGCGGAGACCTGGGCCCGCTCCCGGGCCCGGGAGCTCTCGGCGCAAGCGACAGCGGAGGCGCACGCATGAGTACGACGACGATCCTGATGACGGTCCTGGGGATCGCCATCTTCGCCGTGGGTCTGCTGTTCTCGATCGCCTGGCACGAGCTCGGTCACCTCTCGACCGCCAAGCTCTTCGGCATCCGGGTCCCGCAGTACATGGTGGGCTTCGGCCCGACCGTCTGGTCGCGGAGGAAGGGCGACACCGAGTACGGCATCAAGGCCATCCCGGCGGGCGGCTACATCCGCATGATCGGGATGTTCCCGCCCGGCCCGGACGGCAGGCTGGAGGCGCGCTCCACCTCGCCGTGGCGGGGCATGATCGAGGACGCCAGGTCGGCCGCCTTCGAGGAGCTCCGGCCGGGCGACGAGTCGCGCCTGTTCTACACGCGCAAGCCGTGGAAGCGCGTGATCGTGATGTTCGCCGGGCCGTTCATGAACCTGGTGCTGGCCGTCGCGATCTTCATGGGCGTGGCGATGACCTTCGGTTTCCAGACCCAGACCACCGAGGTCGCGGGCGTCCAGCAGTGTGTGATCGACCAGAGCGAGGACCGCGACGTCTGCAAGGCGTCCGACCCCGTGTCGCCCGCCAAGGCGGCGGGGCTCCAGGAGGGCGACACGATCGTCGCCTTCGACGGGCAGGGGATCGACGACTGGGCCACCCTGTCGGACAGGATCCGGGAGACGGTCGGCCCCGCCACCATCACCGTGCGGCGCGACGGCCGGGAACAGACCCTGAACGCCGTGCTCGAGAAGAACGCCGTCGCCAAGAAGAACGCCGACGGCGAGGTCGTGCCGGGTGAGTTCGTCGAGGCCGGATACCTGGGCTTCGCGGCCAGGACCGAGATCCTGCCGCTGTCCTTCGGCGACTCGGTCGTCCGCATGGGCGACATGATCGAGAACGGCGTCGACTCGATCATCGCCCTGCCCTCCAAGATCCCCGACCTGTGGAACGCGGCGTTCGGCGACGGCGAGCGCGCGGAGGACTCGCCGGTCGGTGTGGTCGGCGCGGCCCGGATCGGCGGCGAGGTGATGAACCTCGACGTGCCCGCGCAGAACCAGATCGCGATGATGCTGTTCCTGCTGGCCGGCTTCAACCTCTCGCTCTTCCTCTTCAACATGCTGCCGCTGCTGCCCCTGGACGGCGGGCACATCGCGGGCGCGCTCTGGGAATCCCTGCGCCGCAACGTGGCCCGGGTCTTCCGCCGCCCCGACCCCGGCCCGTTCGACGTGGCCAAGCTGATGCCGGTCGCCTACGTCGTCGCAGGCGTCTTCATCTGCTTCACCCTGCTCGTCCTGGTCGCCGACATCGTGAACCCGGTGAAGATCACCTGAGGTCCCACGGGCCCCGTGTGCCCCACGAGGCGCGGCCGGTCACCCGGGTGGTGTTCCGGCCGCCCCCGGACGGGGGGTTTCGCCGACGGGGTGCGCCCGGTTTTCCTCCGGTGCCGTAACCTCGAAGCCTGGAGTCCGCCGTTCTCGGGACCTCGATCCACACCGATCCACACCTTGGGGATGCTCAGCGCATGACTGCGATTTCTCTCGGAATGCCGGCCGTTCCGACCAAGCTCGCCGACCGACGGGTCAGCCGTCAGATCCAGGTCGGATCGGTGGCGGTCGGCGGGGACGCGCCGGTGTCGGTCCAGTCGATGACGACGACGCGCACGTCGGACATCGGTGCGACGCTGCAGCAGATCGCCGAGCTGACGGCCTCGGGCTGCCAGATCGTGCGCGTGGCCTGCCCGACGCAGGACGACGCGGACGCGCTGGCGACGATCGCGAGGAAGTCACAGATCCCGGTGATCGCGGACATCCATTTCCAGCCGAAGTACGTCTTCGCCGCGATCGACGCGGGGTGTGCGGCGGTGCGGGTCAACCCGGGGAACATCAAGCAGTTCGACGACAAGGTCAAGGAGATCGCGAAGGCGGCCGGCGACGCCGGGACGCCGATCCGCATCGGCGTGAACGCCGGCTCGCTGGACGCGCGGCTGCTGAAGAAGTACGGCAAGGCCACCCCGGAAGCCCTCGTGGAGTCGGCGCTGTGGGAGGCATCGCTGTTCGAGGAGCACGGGTTCCGGGACATCAAGATCTCGGTCAAGCACAACGACCCGGTCGTCATGGTGAACGCCTACCGGCAGCTGGCCGCGCAGTCGGACTACCCCCTGCACCTCGGTGTCACGGAGGCGGGCCCCGCGTTCCAGGGGACGATCAAGTCGGCGGTGGCGTTCGGCGCTCTGCTGTCCGAGGGCATCGGTGACACGATCCGGGTCTCGCTGTCGGCCCCCCCGGCCGAGGAGGTCAAGGTCGGCCTGCAGATCCTGGAGGCGCTGAACCTCAAGCAGCGGCGTCTGGAGATCGTCTCGTGCCCGTCGTGCGGCCGGGCGCAGGTGGACGTGTACAAGCTGGCGGACCAGGTGAGCGCGGGTCTCGAAGGCATGGAGGTCCCGCTGCGGGTCGCCGTCATGGGCTGTGTGGTCAACGGTCCCGGCGAGGCCCGTGAAGCTGACCTCGGGGTCGCGTCCGGCAACGGCAAGGGCCAGATCTTCGTGAAGGGCGAGGTCATCAAGACCGTCCCGGAGTCGAAGATCGTGGAGACCCTCATCGAGGAGGCCATGAAGATCGCCGAGCAGATGGAGAAGGACGGCATCGCCTCCGGCGAGCCCCAGGTCTCCATCGCGGGCTGACGCCCGCACGCCTTCGTGCCCCGCGGGACCCCGGGCGGATTCAGGGGGCCCCGCGGGGCACAGCCGTGTCCGGGGCCGGTTCCCCCTCGCGGGCGGCGGTCCGCAGCCTTGTTCGGTACAGTGCGGAAATCAGCAGACCGTATGGTGAGGCCCCTGAGTGTTGACGCAGACCACTACCCGGGTCCTCGATCCGGGCGAGCTCCCCGCCGCGCTCGCCATCCTCGAGAGCGAACCCGTGGACAACGCGTTCGTGACGTCCCGCGTACGGATCGCGGGCCTCGACCCCTGGCGTCTGGGCGGTGAGATGTGGGGCTGGTACGCCGACGGCCGGCTGACGTCGCTCTGCTACTCGGGCGCCAACCTGGTCCCCATCTGCGCCACCCCGGAAGCCGTCAGGGGATTCGCCGACCGGGCCCGGCGGGCCGGCCGCCGCTGCTCCTCCATCGTCGGCCCCGCAGGCCCCACCGCGCAGTTGTGGCGCCTGCTCGAACCGAGCTGGGGCCCCGCCCGCGAGGTCCGGCCCAACCAGCCGCTCATGGTCGCCGAGGCCCCCTCCGCCGAGGTGGCGCCCGATCCCCTCGTACGCCGTGTCCGCAAGGAGGAGATGGACGTCCTCATGCCGGCCTGCGTCGCCATGTTCACCGAGGAGGTCGGCATCTCCCCGCTGGCCGGCGACGGCGGTCTCCTCTACCAGGCGCGCGTCGCCGAGCTGATCAGCTCCGGACGCTCCTTCGCCCGCATCGAGGACGGGAAGGTCGTCTTCAAGGCGGAGGTCGGTGCGGCCACCTCCCGAGCCTGCCAGATCCAGGGCGTGTGGGTCGCCCCCGAACACCGGGGGCGCGGTCTCTCCGAGACCGGTATGGCTGCCGTCCTGCGCTACGCGCTGGCCGATGTGGCGCCGATCGTCAGCCTCTACGTGAACGACTACAACACCGCGGCGCGCAGGGCCTACAGCCGTGTCGGCTTCCGGGAGACCGGTGCGTTCATGAGTGTGCTGTTCTGACCGCAGGACGCGGCCAGTAGGGTTCCGGCATGGCAGCAGCAACCCCCGCATCCCCCAGGGGCTCCGGGGCCCCCGGCATCCTGGTCGGACCGCTCGACCTCGCCGCCCGTGTCGACGAGGCGCTGGACGTACAGGCACACGCCTTCGGCCTCTCCCAGGACGAGATCGACGTGCGCCGCCACATCGTCCTCAGACACCTCGACCACCCGCAGGCCCGCGCCCTCGGCGCGACCACCGCGGCCGGGCGGCTCGTCGGGTTCGTCTACGGGCTCCCCAACGACCGCGCGCACTGGTGGTCCACCGTCGTCGAACCGTACCTGCGCGCCACCGGCTCCCAGGACTGGCTCGACGCCTCCTTCGTGATCACCGAACTCCACGTGCATCCGGAGTTCCAGCAGCGCGGCATCGGGCGCAGCCTGATCACCACCATCACGGACGCCGTCGACCTGCCCCGGTCCATCCTGTCCGCCATCGACACCGACAGCCCCGCCCGCGGTCTCTACCGGGCACTGGGCTACCGGGACCTGGCCCGCCAGGTGGTCTTCCCCGGCGCTCCGAAGCCGTACGCGGTGATGGGCGCGCCCCTTCCGCTCCGCCGCTGAGGCTTATGGATTTCCGCCCGCACGGGGCGCCCGGCTAACCTCGGGCGCACCACCCTTGCGAGCAGGAGTTCATCATGGCCCAGGTCCAGCGCATGTCCCGATTGATGATCAAGACACTGCGCGACGACCCGGCGGACGCCGAGACGCTCAACCACAAGCTCCTCGTCCGGGCCGGTTACGTACGTCGCACCGCGGCCGGCATCTGGACCTGGCTGCCGCTCGGCAAGAAGGTGCTGGAGAACGTCACCCGCGTCGTCCGCGAGGAGATGGACGCCATCGGCGGCCAGGAGGTGCTGCTGCCCGCGCTCCTGCCCAAGGAGGCGTACGAGGCGAGCGGCCGGTACGACGAGTACGGGGACCTGCTGTTCAGGCTCCAGGACCGCAAGGGCAGCGACTACCTCCTCGGTCCCACCCACGAGGAGGTCTTCACCCAGGTCGTCAAGGACATGTGCTCGTCCTACAAGGACCTGCCCGTGATCCTCTACCAGATCCAGACGAAGTACCGCGACGAGGCGCGCCCCCGCGCCGGTGTGCTGCGCGGCCGTGAGTTCCAGATGAAGGACTCGTACTCCTTCGACACCACGGACGAGGGCCTCGTCGAGGCCTACCGGCTCCACCGCGCCGCCTACATCCGGATCTTCGAGCGCCTCGGCCTCGACCACCGCATCGTCTCCGCCGTCTCCGGAGCCATGGGCGGCTCGGCCTCCGAGGAGTTCCTGGCGCCGGCGCCCGCCGGCGAGGACACCTTCGTCGACTGCCCGAACTGCGACTACGCCGCCAACACCGAAGCCGTCACCTACAAGGCCACCGCCGCCGACGCCTCGGACACCGGCGCCGTCGAGGAGCTCGACACCCCGGACACGCCCACCATCGAGACCCTCGCCGCCCACCTCGGCGTCCCGGCCTCCGCCACCCTGAAGAACCTCCTGGTCAAGGTCGACGGCGAGATCGTGGCCGTGGGTGTGCCCGGCGACCGCGAGGTCGACCTCGGCAAGCTCGGCGAGCACCTCGCCCCCGCCGTCGTTGAGCTCGTCACCGCCGAGGACTTCGTGGGCCGGCCCGACCTGGTGCGCGGTTACGTCGGACCGCAGGGCCTGGAGAAGGTCCGCTACATCGCGGACCCCCGTGTCGCCGCGGGCACCGCCTGGATCACGGGCGCCAACAAGGAGGGCAAGCACGCGAGGAACGTCGTCGCGGGCCGGGACTTCGAGGTCGACGACTACCTCGACGTCGTCGTCGTCGAGGCGGGCGACCCCTGCCCCGAGTGCGGCACCGGCCTCCAGGTGGACCGCGCCATCGAGATCGGCCACATCTTCCAGCTCGGCCGCAAGTACGCCGACATCTTCTCCCTCGACGTCCTCGGCCAGCAGGGCAAGCCCGTCCGCGTCACGATGGGCTCCTACGGCATCGGCGTCTCGCGCGCCGTGGCCGCGCTCGCCGAGCAGACCGCCGACGAGCAGGGCCTGTGCTGGCCCCGTGAGGTCGCCCCGGCCGACGTCCACGTCGTCGCCGCGGGCAAGGCCCTCCAGACGGAACTGGCCCTCGACGTGGCCGGGAAGCTGAACGCCGCCGGCGTCCGGGTGATGGTCGACGACCGGGCCGGCGTCTCGCCCGGTGTGAAGTTCACCGACGCGGAGCTCATCGGTATCCCGAAGATCCTCGTCGCGGGCCGCCGCTCCGCCGAGGGCGTCCTGGAGCTGAAGGACCGCCGCACGGGCGAGTGCGGGCGCGGCCCATGAGCTCCTCGCGCTCGTCCTCGGTCAGGCCGCCCCACACGCCGTAGGGCTCACGTACCGCGAGGGCGTGCGCGGCGCACTCGGCGCGCACCGGGCACCGCATGCAGACCTCCTTGGCCGAGGTCTCGCGGGCGCTCCGGGCCGCTCCGCGCTCACCCTCCGGGTGGAAGAAGAGCGAGCTGTCGACCCCGCGGCAGGCGGCCAGCAGCTGCCAGTCCCACAGATCCGCGTTGGGTCCGGGAAGGCGGGAGAAATCTGCCATTGCGTGTCCCCTCGAAACCTTGCTGTGCCGGAATCGGCGCTCTCGGCCGTCGTGACCGTCGTGTCCGTCGGTGACCTGAATCCCGACCGTACATCTCCGGTGTTAGTAGATGTAAATATGACTGATCAGGAATCTAGCCACAGACTCCAGTGAAAGCGAAGAAAACCCTCTAAATGGGGCATGCCTACGGGTGAAAGGCCGGTGCGGGCCCAGGAATCCCGCGTCGCTCCCGCCCGTGTGCGGCCCCTCACTTAGAGTGCCGAACCAGGCGCTTCGGCCCGTAACTCTTTCGAGTGACCGTCGTTGATGAGGGGGAAGCGGTTGACGGAGAACGAGCTCGGGCAGATGTCCGAGGGGGTCGACCGCACAGGTGACGACTTGTACCAGCCTGGAGGCTCAAGGTGACGCGCATCAGCTGCGGAGGACGGTCATGACATCCGTCCTCGTCTGCGACGACTCCCCGCTCGCCCGAGAAGCGCTGCGCCGCGCGGTTGCGACCGTGCCCGGCGTCGAGCGGGTGACGACGGCGGCCAACGGCGAGGAAGTCCTCCGCCGCTGGGGAGCCGACCGTTCGGATCTGATTCTGATGGACGTACGCATGCCCGGCCTGGGAGGTGTGGAGACGGTCCGGCGACTGCTCTCGGCCGATCCCGGGGCCCGGATCATCATGCTGACCGTCGCCGAGGACCTGGACGGCGTGGCGCTCGCCGTCGCCGCCGGCGCCCGCGGATACCTGCACAAGGACGCCTCGCGCGCCGAGCTGCGGGCCACGGTGACCCAGGCGCTCGCCGATCCGACGTGGCGGCTCGCCCCGCGCCGGCTGCGGTCGGCCGAGATGGGCGCGGCCCCGACGCTCACCGCTCGGGAGATCCAGGTACTCGAGGGCATGAGCCACGGCCGCTCCAACGCCGAGATCGGGCGCGAGCTCTTCCTCTCGGAGGACACGGTGAAGACGCACGCCCGGCGTCTGTTCAAGAAGCTCGGGGCCTCGGACCGCGCGCACGCCGTGGCACTCGGCTTCCGCTGGGGCCTGGTCCGCTGACGGACCGGCGCGCCCGGTAGCCGTACGTTCCCGTCCGCGCACCGGCGGACGGGGCGGCGGTGGCGGCGGACCTGCGGCCGGGCCCTCCCCACCAGCGCTGTGTGACGCTTCCCGGCCGATGCCGCATCCTTGAGGTGTGGAGTTCCTCGGGAACGATTCGGTCGAGCGGAAGGGGAGGGCGCAGGGCATGACATCCGGCGCACCCGCTCATGAGACCCGCACGCCCGCTCATAACGCTTCGGTGCACAACTCGGGACGCGATGCCACGGATGAGACGGCACCAGGGCACCATGGTCCGATGCGTGACGACGAGACGACGGTGATCGGCGCTCTGGTGCACCGTGCTGTCGACGGCGACGCGCAGGCCACCCATGACCTGCTGGCCCACGTCCACCCCCTGGCCCTGCGGTACTGCCGGTCCCGGCTGAACAGGCTGCCCGGTGATGCCCGTCACTTCGTGGAGGACCTGGCGCAGGAGGTCTGCGTCGCGGTGCTGATGGCGCTGCCCCGGTACAAGGACACCGGCAGGCCCTTCGAGGCCTTCGTCTTCGCCATCGCCGGCCACAAGGTCGCCGACCTCCAGCGCGCCGCGATGCGGCACCCCGGGTCGACCGCCGTGCCCTCCGACGAGATGCCGGAGCGGCCCGACGACTCGCTGGGCCCGGAGGAGCGCGCGCTGCTCAGCAGCGACGCGGCCTGGGCCAAGAAGCTTCTCGCCAACCTTCCGGAGAACCAGCGCGAGCTGCTGGTCCTGCGGGTCGCGGTCGGACTGACCGCGGAGGAGACCGGGCAGATGCTGGGGATGTCGCCGGGAGCCGTACGGGTCGCCCAGCACCGCGCCCTGAGCAGACTGCGCGCCCTCGCGGGGCAGTAGGGGCGGCTCAGGGGCGCCCGCACGGTTCTGTGGGAAGCCACGAAACCACCGGGTGATCTTGATCGTGGAATGAGACACCCCGCGAGCCCGTTAGCATGGACATCCGCACCGATCAAGGCCATTTGGGGAAGGTGTCATGACTGCAAACGTCGACGGAGTGCCCGAGAAATTCGCGCGGCTCGGGCTGACATACGACGACGTGCTGCTGCTGCCGGGCGCGTCCGAGGTGCTGCCCAACGCGGTCGACACCTCGTCCCTCATCTCGCGCAACGTACGGGTGAACATCCCCCTGCTCTCCGCGGCCATGGACAAGGTGACCGAGGCGCGGATGGCCATCGCCATGGCCCGCCAGGGCGGCGTCGGAGTGCTGCACCGCAACCTCTCGATCGAGGACCAGGTGAACCAGGTCGACCTGGTCAAGCGGTCCGAGTCGGGGATGGTGACCGACCCGATCACCGTCAACCCCGACGCCACGCTCGGGGAGGCGGACGCGCTCTGCGCCAAGTTCCGCATCAGCGGTGTGCCGGTCACCGACGCCGCGGGCAAGCTCCTCGGCATCGTGACCAACCGCGACATGGCGTTCGAGTCGGACCGGGCGCGCCAGGTGCGCGAGGTCATGACGCCGATGCCGCTCGTCACCGGCCGGGTCGGGATCTCCGGCGTGGAGGCCATGGAGCTGCTGCGCCGTCACAAGATCGAGAAGCTGCCGCTGGTCGACGACTCCGGCATCCTCAAGGGCCTCATCACGGTCAAGGACTTCAAGAAGGCCGAGCAGTACCCGCACGCCGCGAAGGACGCCGAGGGCCGCCTGCTGGTCGGCGCGGCCGTCGGTGCCAGCCCCGAGGCGCTGGACCGGGCGCAGGCGCTGGCCTCCGCGGGGGTCGACTTCCTGATCGTCGACACCTCGCACGGACACAACAGCAACGCCCTCGACTGGATGGCCAAGATCAAGTCGAGCGTCGGCATCGACGTCATCGGCGGCAACGTCGCCACCCGCGACGGCGCCCAGGCGCTGATCGACGCCGGTGTCGACGGTGTGAAGGTCGGTGTCGGGCCCGGCTCGATCTGCACCACCCGCGTGGTCGCCGGCATCGGCGTCCCGCAGGTCACCGCGATCTACGAGGCGGCGCTCGCCGCACGTGCCGCCGGCGTCCCCGTGATCGGTGACGGCGGCCTCCAGTACTCCGGTGACATCGGCAAGGCGCTCGCCGCCGGGGCGGACAGCGTGATGCTGGGCAGCCTGCTCGCCGGGTGCGAGGAGTCCCCGGGTGAGCTGATGTTCATCAACGGCAAGCAGTTCAAGTCGTACCGCGGCATGGGTTCGCTGGGCGCCATGCAGTCCCGTGGGCAGGGGCGGTCGTACTCCAAGGACCGCTACTTCCAGGCCGAGGTGTCCTCCGACGACAAGCTCGTGCCCGAGGGCATCGAAGGCCAGGTGCCCTACCGCGGCCCGCTGGCCAACGTCCTCCACCAGCTGGTCGGCGGCCTCCGCCAGACCATGGGCTACGTCGGCGCGGCGTCCGTCGACGAGATGGAGAGCAAGGGCCGCTTCGTCCGGATCACCTCGGCGGGACTCAAGGAGAGCCACCCGCACGACATCCAGATGACGGTCGAAGCCCCGAACTACAGCAGGAAGTAACACGACAGCGGTGAGGGGCGGACCGGGGTTCCCGGGGCCGCCCCTCACGCGTGTGTCGGGGATACTGGTCAGCGCAGACGTAGAGGAAAGGCCACACCATCGTGACTGAGATCGAGATCGGGCGCGGCAAGCGCGGCCGGCGTGCATACGCGTTCGACGACATCGCTGTCGTGCCGAGCCGGCGTACCCGTGACCCGAAGGAGGTCTCGATCGCCTGGCAGATCGACGCCTACCGCTTCGAGCTGCCGTTCCTGGCCGCTCCCATGGACTCGGTGGTCTCCCCGCAGACCGCCATCCGCATCGGTGAGCTGGGCGGCCTCGGCGTCCTCAACCTCGAAGGGCTGTGGACCCGGCACGAGGACCCGCAGGCCCTCCTCGACGAGATCGCCGAGATGCCCGTCGAGACCGCGACCCCGCGCCTCCAGGAGATCTACTCCGCCCCCATCCAGGAGGAGCTGATCGGCCGGCGCATCAAGGAGGTCCGGGACTCCGGCGTCGTCACCGCCGCCGCGCTCTCGCCGCAGCGCACCGCGCAGTTCTCCAAGGCCGTCGTCGACGCCGGCGTGGACATCTTCGTCATCCGGGGTACGACGGTGTCCGCGGAGCACGTCTCCGGTGCCGCGGAGCCGCTCAACCTCAAGCAGTTCATCTACGAGCTGGACGTGCCGGTGATCGTCGGCGGCTGCGCCACGTACACCGCCGCCCTGCACCTGATGCGCACCGGCGCGGCCGGCGTCCTCGTCGGCTTCGGCGGCGGAGCGGCGCACACCACGCGCAACGTCTTCGGCATCCAGGTCCCGATGGCGACCGCCGTCGCCGACGTGGCCGGTGCGCGCCGGGACTACATGGACGAGTCCGGTGGCCGCTACGTCCACGTCATCGCGGACGGCGGCGTGGGCTGGTCCGGTGACCTGCCGAAGGCCATCGCGTGCGGTGCGGACGCCGTGATGATGGGCTCGCCGCTGGCCCGTGCCACGGACGCCCCCGGCCGGGGCCGCCACTGGGGCATGGAGGCCGTCCACGAGGACGTGCCGCGCGGCAAGCTGGTCGACCTCGGTTCCGTCGGCACGACGGAGGAGGTCCTCACCGGCCCCTCGCACACGCCCGACGGCTCGATGAACATCTTCGGCGCGCTGCGCCGGGCGATGGCCACCACGGGTTACAGCGACCTCAAGGAGTTCCAGCGCGTCGAGGTGACGGTGGCGGACTCGCAGCACAGCCGCTGACGCCACCCGCGTACACGGAAGGGCCCGGACCGTCGTCCGGGCCCTTCCGCGTGTCCGGCGGCCGTGCTCAGCTGGATGCCTTCTTCGCGGCGGAGAAGGCCGCGGCCGCCGCGAACGCGAAGAAGAGGACGCTGATCACGTTGGTGTCGGCCTTCCACGCCTCGTTCAGCAGGCCGAAGTGGTCGAAGAATATCTCCGTGACCGTGACCGGGGCGTGTTCGGTGGCGATGATCGCCTCGCCGAGCAGCTGGCCGCCGTAGACGCTGACCAGGGAGAGGGCCGCCCCGATGACCGGCAGTGCCGGGTTGCGGCCGCCGACCTTGCCCGCCGCGAAGCCGACCAGGAAGCCGACACCCACGGCCGCGTAACCGATCTGGTGCTCGGTGGCGCCGATGATGCCTCCGTACACGCCGGCCGCGACCAGGGCCGCGACGACGGCGGCCAGGAGGCCGAGGCCCAGGTTGTCCCGGACGGGTGCCGCGGGGGCGAAGGGCATGCCGCCGCCGGGCTGCTGGCCGGCGAACGGGTTGCCCGTCGGCGCGCCGGGCTGCTGGCCCGCGTACGGGTTGCCGGGCTGCTGGGCGGCGTACGGGTTCCCGTCGGTGGGCTGCCCGCCGCCGTAGGGCTGCTGGGGCGGGTTCGGCGGCTGGACGGGCTGGCTCATGGTGATTCTTCCCCCTGGGACGGTGATGCGCACGGCTGTGCGAGAAGTGACGCCGCAGGCTAGCAGTACCCGCCGACAGGGCCTACCGGAATCCGTGGGGGCGTCGGTCCCGGCCGTTTCCCTACAGCCGGTGGGCGGCCCCGGCCGGGGTCGCTCCCCGTGTGTCCAGGAGGAGTTGGGCCTTCACGGCGAGGCCCTGGAGGTCGTACGTGCGGTGGTGCTGGAGCAGCACCGTCAGGTCGGCCGCGGCGGCCGCCTCGTAGAGCGAGTCGGCGCGCGGGACCGGTTGTTCGCGGACGCGCCAGTCCAGGACGTGCGGGTCGTGGTAACCGATCTGTGCGCCCATGTCCAGCAGCCGGGTCGCGACGTCCCGGGCGGGTGAGGCCTCCTGGTCGGCGAGGTCCGGCTTGTAGGTGACGCCCAGGAGCAGCACCCGCGCACCCCGGAGGGATTTGCCGTGCTCGTTCAGCAGGGTGGCACAGCGCTGGATCACGTAGCTCGGCATCCGGTCGTTGATCTCCTTGGCCAGCGAGACCATGCGCAACGGGTGGCCCGGGGTGCGGCTGTTGTACGGGAAGTAGCCGGGGTCGACGGGGGCGGCGTGGCCGCCGACGCCGGGGCCGGGGCGGAACGGCTGGAAGCCGAACGGCTTGGTCTCGGCACATCTGATGACGTCCCAGAGGTCGACGCCGAGGTCGTGGCAGAGCACCGCCATCTCGTTGACGAGGGCGATGTTGACGTGCCGGAAGTTGGTCTCCAGGACCTTCGTCATCTCGGCCTCGCGCGGTCCCTTGGCCCGGACGACCTTGTCGGTGAGGCGGCCGTAGAAGGCGGCGGCGGACTCGGTGCACGCGGGGGTGAGGCCGCCGATGACCTTGGGGGTGTTGGCGTAGACGTGGAGGCGGTTGCCGGGGTCCAGGCGCCCGGGGGAGTGGGCGAGGTGGAAGTCGCGCCCGGCCCGCAGCCCGGACCCCTCCTCCAGGAGCGGCCGTACGACGTTCTCGGTGGTGCCGGGCGGCACGGCGGACTCCAGCAGGACGGTGGTGTGCGGGCGTAGCCGCGCGGCGAGTGCCCGGGCCGCATCGGTCACGGCGCGGAGGTCCAGCGTGCGGTCCGGCCCGAGCGGGGTGGGGGCGCAGATCGCGGCGGTCCGGACCCGGCCCAGTTCGGCCGGGTCGGCCGTCGGCCGGAAGCCGCCGGCGAGCATCCGGCGGATCTCCGGGGCGCTGAGGCATCCCTCGACCGGTGTACGACCTGCCGAGAGCTCGGCGTGGGGGCGTGGATCGGTGTCGTACCCGACGGTGTCGATGCCGGCGCCGACGGCCGCTTGGGCCAGGGGCAGGCCGAGGTGACCGAGTCCGATGACAGCGAGGTCTGCGGGCATGTCGAGGGCCGTCCTTCCCTGGGGGCCTTTCGCCGGTCTCCATGACCGGCAAGACAGAAAGCGCAACCGCTGTGGACAGCGCTATGTCAGAATAGGCGTAAATATGACCTATATGTCGCATTCTGTGTCCCTCGTCGACCGGGTGTTGTCCACAGGCGGTGGCTGAAGTCGTGGACCCCGGACAGAATCGAGTGGTGGGCCCGGGTGCCCGGCTTCGCGGCCGGCCCCGTGACCGCGCCGTAGCACCCCGATCCACGAGGAGTACCGGGAGGCAGCAGTGAGGACAGCGACACTGGGACCCGCCGAGCGCGCCGGGGCGCTGGCCGCCATGGCCGAGCGCGAACTGGACATTCTGGTCGTCGGGGCGGGCGTGGTCGGCGCCGGCACGGTGCTGGACGCGGCCACCAGAGGACTTTCGACCGGCCTGGTCGAAGCGCGCGACTGGGCGTCCGGGACCTCCAGCAGGTCCAGCAAGCTGATCCACGGGGGGCTGCGCTACCTCGAGATGCTGGACTTCGCGCTCGTGCGGGAGGCGCTGAAGGAGCGCGGACTGCTCCTGGAGCGGCTGGCCCCGCACCTGGTGAAGCCCGTCCCGTTCCTCTACCCCTTGCAGCACAAGGGGTGGGAGCGGCTGTACGCGGGCTCCGGCGTCGCTCTGTACGACGCGATGTCCGTCTCCTCCGGCCACGGCCGCGGGCTGCCCGTGCACCGGCACCTCTCCCGGCGCCGTGCCCTGCGGGTCGCACCGGCCCTGAAGAAGGACGCGCTGGTCGGAGCGTTGCAGTACTACGACGCCCAGATGGACGACGCCCGCTATGTGGCGGCACTCGTGCGCACGGCGGCGGGCTACGGCGCGCACGTGGCGAACAGGGCGCGCGTCGTGGGATTCCTGCGGGAGGGCGAGCGGGTCGTCGGCGCCCGTGTGAGGGATGTCGAAGGGGGCGGGGAGTACGAGGTCAGGGCCAAGCAGGTCGTCAACGCGACCGGAGTGTGGACCGACGACACCCAGGCGCTGATCGGGGAGCGCGGCCAGTTCCACGTCCGGGCGTCGAAGGGCATCCACCTCGTCGTCCCCAAGGACCGCATCCACTCCTCGACGGGCTTGATCCTGCGCACCGAGAAGTCCGTCCTCTTCGTGATCCCGTGGGGTCGGCACTGGATCATCGGCACGACGGACACCGACTGGGACCTGGACAAGGCACACCCGGCCGCGTCCAGCGCCGACATCGACTACCTGCTCGAACACGTCAACGCGGTGCTGAACACCCCGTTGACGAGGGATGACGTGGAAGGCGTCTACGCGGGGCTGCGGCCGCTGCTGGCCGGCGAGTCGGACGCCACGAGCAAGCTCTCGCGCGAACACACGGTGGCCCATCCGGTCCCGGGGCTCGTCGTCGTCGCCGGCGGCAAGTACACGACCTACCGGGTGATGGCGAAGGACGCCGTGGACGAGGCCGTGCACGGGCTGGACACCCGAGTGGCCGACTGTGTCACGGAGGACATCCCGCTGCTGGGCGCCGAGGGATACCGGGCCCTGTGGAACTCCCGTGCCAGGATCGCCGCCCGGACCGGGCTGCACGTCGCCCGGGTGGAGCACCTGCTCAACCGGTACGGCTCGATGGCCGAGGAGCTGCTGGGCCTCGTCGAGGACGACGCCTCGCTGGGCGACCCGCTCACCGGTGCGGAGGACTACCTGCGCGCCGAGGTCGTGTACGCCGCCTCGCACGAGGGGGCCCGTCACCTCGACGACGTACTGACACGGCGCACCCGCATCTCCATAGAGACGTTCGACCGGGGCACGCGGTGTGCGCGGGAGTGCGCCGATCTGATGGCGGCGGTGCTGGGCTGGGACACGGACCAGGTCGAGCGGGAGGTCGAGCACTACTGCAAGCGTGTCGAGGCGGAGCGTGAGTCGCAGCGGCAGCCGGACGACCTCACGGCCGACGCGGCGCGGCTGGGGGCGCCGGACATCGTGCCGCTCTGACGTCTGCCCGGCGCGCGTCGGCCGGCCCGCGCCCGCCCCGTCCCCGGCCGGTCGGCCGCCCGGCCGGCAGCCCCGCCTCCGCTCGACCGGCCGGCACCGGG
>NZ_JBEXWB010000062.1:0-23374 GCF_040629645.1 Streptomyces sp. NPDC005899
CGGGAGGGGCCGGTGGAGGACCCCTCGGCGGGTGGGGGCGCCGGCGGGTGCCGGTGCTAGCGGAGGGCGCCGAACGCCTTCGTGAAGGCCAGCGGCTCCTGGAGGATCGAGCTGCAGCTCGCGTCCGCGGTCGGCCTGGCGCCGCCGGCGCACTGCCTGTCCCTCGTGCCGGACCACATCGCCAGCCGCCCGATGCCCTTCTCCCGGGCGAACGAGACCAGTTGGGCGGCGTTGTCGACCGTGAAGACCTCCGTCGCGACGTCGTTCACCCCGATCATCGGGGTGACCGCGACCGCCTTCCAGGCGGCTTCGTCGGAGAGCCCGAGAACACCCTTGATCTGTGCCTGGGTCGCGGTGGCCGCCTGGGTCGCGTAGCCGCCCATGTCACCGCTGTAGGAGGCGCCGTAGTCCATCGCCATGATGTTGACCGCGCCGATCGCGACCCCGTTCCTCTTGGCGTCCGCGATCAGGTCCACGCCCGGCTGGGTCAGCCCCTCGGGCATCACCGGCAGGGTGAACGAGACGTCCAGACCGGGGTGGGACTTCTGCAGTGCCGCGATGGCCTGCGAGCGGCGGGAGTTGGCCGCCGTGTCGGGCAGCGCCCCGCCCTCGATGTCGAAGTCGACCTTCGTGAGCGCGTAGGCGTCGACCACCTTGCCGTACGCGGCCGCCAGCTCGGCGGCCGAGGAGCAGTGCAGGGCGAGCTCGGCGCCCGCGGCGCCGCCGAAGGACACCCGGACGTCGCCGCCCTGGGCCCGCAGGGCGCCGATCTGCGCGGCGACCGCGTCGTTCCCGAGCGCGGTCACCCCGCCCCAGAGCGGGGTGCAGCTACCGCCGGACGTGATGAACGCGAGGGTGAACTCCTTGACGCCCGTCCGTCCGGCGGTGTCGAGCAGGTCGTACGCCGGGTGGAGGGAGGTGTCGATGTACGGGGCGAACCGCGCGCCGGCGGCCGAACCGCTCCCCTCGTCGCCGCCCGTTCCGCCGGGGGTCCCGGAGGGCGTCGGCGCGGTCGTCGGGGTGCCGGTGGGGGCGGGCGGGGCCGTGCTGGTGGGGGTGGCCGTCGGCGTCCCCGTCGGTCGTCCGCTCGGCTCCGGTGTGGCCCCGGGGTCGGCCGAGCACGCGGCGCCGTCGATGACGCAGTCGGCCGGGTCGGCGGCGGTGCCCGACGCGGTGGTCACGAAGCCGACCGTCACGGAGGCGCCGGGGGCGAGGTCCTTGTTCCAGCTCGCCGGCCTGACGGTGACGTGGTCGCCGCTGACAGTGTGCTCGCCGTTCCACAGCGAGTCGATCTTCGTACCGGCGGGCAGGTCGAACTCCAGTGTCCAGCCGGACCGGGCCGTGCCCGTGTCGTTCGTGACGACGTACTGCCCGGTGTAGCCGCCGTCCCAGCCGCTGGTCCTGGTGTAGGCGGCGCCGACCGCCGCGGCCTGTGCCGTGCCGGTCAGCGCGAAGACCGTGCCGCCGACGACCGCCGCGGCGACGAGGGCGCCGACCGCCTTGGTGCGGGTACTGGTCGTGCGGCGGTGCGTGCTGGTGCCCATCGCGTTCCTGCCTCTGTCCTGCCGGGGGGTGTTTGCGTCTGCACGCTAGCCGCCCGGAAACCGGCAAACGGCACACTCGGGACCCCGGCCGGCGTTCTTAGGGTGGGCTTAAGGAGGGCATGCGTGCCGGTTAATGGTCCGGCCTCTCGCGGGGCCGGCCGACGCGGTCCGCGGCCTCCTGACCGCCGGTCACCCGCGGCCCGCCGCGACCGGCACGTGGCCCGCCGCGCCCGCCGCGTCCCTTCTCCTTGCGCCTGCCCACCCGGTGCCCGCGGCGGGCCCGCTCACCGGGGCCGTCCAGCCCGATCCAGATGCGCACCTCCGTGCCGCCGAGCACCGAGCGCCCGATCCGCAGATCACCGCCCGTGGCCTCGGCGACCCGGCGGACGATGTCCAGCCCGAGGCCGGTCGACCCCACGGCGTCACGGGTGCCGCCGCGCCCGCTGGCGCCCCGGGCGAGTGCCGCCGCCGGGTCGGGGATGCCGGGACCGGCGTCCGAGACGAGGACCAGGACGGCGTCGCCGCTGTGGTGGACGTCGACGGCGAACGCTGTCCCCTCGGGGGTGTGCCGGAAGACGTTGCCGAGCAGGGCGTCGAGCGCGGCCGCCAGCTCTGCCCTGGCGACCGGGATGCGGACCGTCCGGTCCACCCCCGCCAGGCTGACCGTACGGCCCTCGTCCTCGGCCAGCGCCGACCAGAAGCCCATGCGCTCCCTGATCACCTCGGACGCGTCGCACCCGGCGCCCGCGCCCGGCTGGACGCCCTGGGTCTGCGGACGCTGCTCGCGGGCGGTGCGGATGATGGTGTCGACCTCGCGCTCCAGCTGCTCGACCGCGGCCCGGGTCTGCTCGGCGGCCGGCCCCTCCCCGAGTGAGGCGGCGTTGAGGCGCAGCACGGTCAGCGGGGTGCGCAACCGGTGCGAGAGGTCGGCGGCGAGCTCGCGTTCGTTGGCGAGGAGCTGGACGACCTGGTCGGCCATGGAGTTGAACGCGACTGCCGCGGACCGCAGTTCGGTGGGTCCGTCCTCCGGGACCCTGGTCCCCAGCCGGCCCTCCCCCAGGTCCTGGGCGGCGCCCGCGAGGCGCTGGGCGGGCTCGACCATGCGTACGCCGAGCCGGTCGGCGACCGCCACCGATCCGACGACGAGGGCGACGCCGACGCCCGCCAGCATCAGCCAGGCCGTGCCGACGCCGCGGGAGACGTCGCCCTCGGCCACGAAGACCTCGACGACGGCGATGTCGCCGGAGCCCAGGGCGGTGGGCTGGAGCAGCGCGGAGCCGCCCGGGACCTCGGCCACGGAGGCGCGCCCCGACTTCCGCACGGTCTCCAGGTCCTGCGGGGCGGCGCGCCGGGTGCCGATCTCGAGCGGCCGGCTGCCCGGCTCACCGGTGGCGGGGACGTGGACGGCGAGCCGCCCGTCGCCGCCCGGTTCGGTGGACAGGACCGCCCGGGTCAGCTCGTCGCGGTCGGTGGTGATGGTGAGGGTGGGGGCGATGGTGGCGGCCTGGCGTTCCGCGTCGGAGAAGGCGCGGTCCCGGGCCATTTCCCTGATGACCAGTCCGAGGGGCACGGCGAACGCGATGACGACCATGGCGGTGACGGCCAGGCAGACCTTCACCAGCGCCCATCTCATGAGGGCCGCTCGGGCGCCGCCGGGGGTTCGAGTTTGACGCCGACGCCCCGCAGCGTGTGCAGGTATCGCGGCCTGGCCGCCGTCTCGCCCAGCTTCCGGCGCAGCCAGGAGAGGTGGACGTCGATGGTCTGGTCGTCGCCGTAGGACTGCTGCCAGACCTCGGCCAGCAGGTCCCGCCGGGAGACGACCACGCCGGGACGCCCGGCCAGGAAGGCCAGCAGGTCGAACTCCCGCCGGGTCAGGTCGAGGGTCGTGCCGTCCAGTTCGGCCTGGCGGCGCAGCGGGTCGATGCACAGTCCGCCGACCTGGATGACGCGCGGGGGCGGTGCCTGTCCGGCGGGGCCCCGGGTGCGCCGCAGCACGGCGGCCATGCGGGCGGACAGGTGTTCCACCGAGAAGGGCTTGGTCAGGTAGTCGTCGGCGCCGTCGTTGAGCAGCCTGACGATCTCGGCCTCGTCGTCCCGGGCGGTCGCGATGATGACCGGTACGTCGGTGATGGAGCGCAGCATCTTGAGCGCCTCGGCCCCGTCGAGATCCGGCAGGCCGAGGTCGAGTATGACCACGTCGAAGCGGAAGTGCGCCACTTCGCGCAGCGCTTCGAGCGCGGTGCCGACACTCCGTACCGTGTGGGAGGCCTCGGTCAGGTGCCGGATGAGGGCGGAACGTACGAACTGGTCGTCCTCGACCACGAGCACACTTGGCATGGGCGGCACCGTAGCCCATGCGGAGGCGGCCGGTCCCCTCCGGGACAGCACCGGTACGGGTGGTGCAGGATGTGCCCGATGCAGCGAGGATTCGTACACGCGACCGCGTGGTTGCTGGCCACCGGGGCGGCCGTCACCCTCTCGTGGTGGGGTGTGCACACGGTGATGTCGGGGACGGCGTACGACCCCCCGCGTGCGGTGCCCGTCTCGGTGGGCGCGGGACGCGGCGCCGGGGTCCGTACGGACGCGCCGGTGTCCTCCTCGACGCACCGGGCCTCGCCGTCCCCCTCGCCGAGCGCCACCGCACGGCGCACCGTGCAGCCGCCGTCGCCCCGGCTCTCCCGGCGGCCTGCCTCGCGGGCGCCGTCGAAGAGCACCGGTCCGTCGGCGCCGCCGGCGGTTTCCGACGAGGTGAGGAGCTACCCGACGCGCGGTGGACGGGTCGTGCTGGAGCTGGCGGACGACGCCGCGGAACTGGTGTCGGCCACCCCGGAGCAGGGCTGGTCCATGCAGGTGTGGACGACCGAGCAGTGGATCCGGGTGGATTTCAGCGACGGGGCCGGCGCCACGGTCTCCGTCTTCTGCACCTGGAACGGCCATCCACCGACGGTGCAGGTCGTCGACCCGTGAGGCGTCCCCCGCTCGTGCGGACCTTCCACCCGCAAGGCGTCACCGGTCGTCCACCCGTGAGGCGCCCCCCGGCCGGATCGCCGGCCCGTCGGGCGTGCGGGGCCGTCAGTCGAAGGCGCCGGGTGGCGGGGCCGGTGAGGGCCGGGCTCCCTCGTCCGTGACGACGGCGGCGCCGCCCGTGAACTCCTTCAGGGCGCGGCCGTGTTCCACCCGGCCGGGGTGCGGGTCGCTCGCGACCCTGCGGGTCAGTTCGGCGACGGCGACGGGCAGGTCCGAGGCGACCAGGACCGCGTTGCCGAAGCGGCGCCCCCGCCAGACGGCCGGATCGGCCGCCACGGCCAGTTCGGGGAAGACGGACGCGACCGTGGCGATCTGTCCCCTGAGGTGGGCGAGCGGAGGCCCGTCGGCCAGGTTGGCGGCGTACTGGCCTCCGGGTCTGAGCACCCGGCGCACCTCGGCGAGGAACTCGGCGGAGGTGAGGTGCGCCGGGGTCCGGGCTCCGCCGAAGACGTCGGCGATGACGAGGTCGGCCCAGCCGTCCTGGATCCTGCCGAGACCGGCACGGGCGTCGGCGGAGCGCACCCGTATCCGCGCCTGCGGGTCGAGCGGGAGTTCCCGGCGTACGAACTGGACGAGCGGCGCGTCGATCTCGATGACCTGCTGGGTGGAGCGGGGGCGGCGCGCCGCGACGTAGCGGGCGAGGGTGAAGGCCCCGCCGCCCAGGTGCAGGACGTCGAGGGGCCGGCCGGGGGGCGCGGTGAGGTCGATGACGTGGCCGAGCCTGCGCTGGTAGGCGAACGAGAGGTACGCGGGGTCGTCGAGGTCGACGTGGGACTGCGGGGCACCGTCCAGGAGGAGCGTCCGGGCCCGCGGCCGTTCGCGGTCGGGTACGAGTTCGGCGAGGCCGCCGTCCACCGGGGCCGCGACGGGCCCCTGTACGTCCGGCCGCTTCCGGGCGCTGCCGCCCTTGGCCGACGCTCCTCGACGTGCCACGCCCTCGTCCTCGCTCACCGGTTTCGGCCGGTGTCCTGGGAGGGCCCGGCATCGGCGGTAACTCCGCCCGTCCGGCCATTATCGCCTCAGCGGCGGTCGTCGGCCGCCTCGATGAGGCGGGCCGCCTGGCCGAGGGCGACCCGGAGCGCCTCCGGGTCGGTGACCGGGGCGTCGGCGCCGGGCGGCAGGAGCCAGCCGCCACCGACGACGGGCGGTTCGGCGGGGAGGCTCAGCCCGCGGCCGTCGGTCCGTGTGCAGGCGCTGCCGGGCACGTCCCACGCGTCCGCCGTGCCGGGTGGCACCAGGAAGCCGAGGGTGGCGCAGGCGCCGTCGTGCAGGACAGGGCCGACGGCGTCGTGGTCGGCGCCCCGGCGCAGGATGTCGACGGCCTCCAGACCTTGACGCGCCGGGACAGTCACCAGGTCGCACGGTGTGGTTTCCGGGCCCATGTGCAGCAAGGGAAAGCCCTCCTCTGTCGCCGAACGGGGCCACGCCCCGTCTCGCATGGACCAACGCGCCGACGGCGTCAAGGGCTACGGCGGCACGCCGCCGCAAAGGGTGGCAGTTCATGGCGGATCACGGGCGAGATGCCCGGCTTGTCCGAGAACGCGGCGTGCGTGTTTCCTGACAACGGGTACGTTCTTGCTCCGCCGGGACACCGGAAGCAGGCGCCCGGCCGCACACCAGAGAGGGCTCCGCCATGGTGTCGACACGGGCAGTTCCCAACCTCGCCTTCCGGCGGCTGCGCGGACAGCGCTCCGCCGGTGAGTTCGCGGCGGCGGTCCGCAGAGCTGCCCGCGAGATCGGCGAACACGTCGCGTGCGACGCCCGGTACGTCGGACGCGTGGAATCCGGCGAGATCCGCTGCCCCAACTACGCGTACGAACGGGTGTTCCTGCACATGTTCCCGGGGGCCACCCTGGAGGATCTGGGCTTCGCGGCCCGCGAGAGCGTGCGCGGCCGCGGGGCTCGTACGGCGCCCCCTCCCACCACTCCCCCCACGCTCCACAGTGATACCGACGAGGAGAGCGACGTGCTGCGTCGCGTGTTCATGATGAGCGGCACCACCACGGTGGCAGCCGCGTCCCTGGGTCTCGGCGGTCCGTCCGCCGCGGCCGCCGTGCCCGCACAACGCCGGGTCGGTGACGCCGAGGTGAGCGCCGTGGAGAACGCGGTGCGCCGGATCCGGCTGCTGGACGACCGGCACGGAGCGGACGGCCTCTACCGGCGGGCGTCCCAGCCGTTGCGCGCGGCGTACGCCCTGCTCGACGCCGGGACGTCCGCCCGCCGCAGCACCGTGGACCGGCTGCACGCGGGCGCCGGTGAGCTGGCGATCTCGGTCGGCTGGCTGGCGCACGACTCCGGCCGCTTCGAGGACGCGCGCTCGCACTACGCCGAGGCGCTCGCGACGGCACGGCTGTCCGGGGACCCCGCGCTGGAGGCGCACGCGTTCTGCAACGCGTCGTTCCTGGCGCGGGACACCGGGCGGGCCCGGGAGGCGGTCCGGGCGGCGGAGGCGGGTATGCGGGCGGCCCGCCCGCTCGGCTCACCGCGGCTCATGGCCCTGCTCTCGCTGCGTGAGGCGGGGGGCCGGGCGTGGCTCGGGGACCGCACAGGGTGCGAGCTGGCGATGGGGCGGGCGCGGACGGCGTTCGAACGGGGCGCGCGCGATTCGGACCCCGAGTGGATGACGTTCTTCCGCGAGGCGGAGCTGGAGATACTGCAGGCACAGTGCTGGTCGGCGCTGAGCGACTGGTCACGGGCGGCGCGTCACGCCCGGCGGGCCACCCGGCTCCAGGACCCGCACTTCACCCGCAACCTCGCGCTCTACCGGGCGCAGCTCACGGGCGACCTGGCCCGCGCGGGCACGGCCGACGAGGCCGCGGCGGCGGGCCACCAGGTGCTGGACCTCCTGGACCGGGTCCAGTCCTCCCGGATCCGGTCCATGCTGGCGAGCGCGGTGCGGGTGCTGAGGCCGCGGGGCGGCCCGGAGGTGACCGCGCTGCTGGACCGGTACGAGGAGCTCCCGCCGGCCGGATGAGCCGGCGGGCCGGGGGCCCGGCACGCCGTCGGCCCCCCGCTACCGGTCCAGGTGCCCCGTGTCGTTCCAGCGCTCCAGGGCCGGCATACCGTACGCCCACCCCAGCACGGACAGCGAGGTCGGCTCCAGCCGGACCCGTGCGGCGAACGAGACGTCCTCGCCGAGCCACCGCGCTCCCAGCGCGCGCAGGATGTGCCCGTGCGCGAAGACCAGTACGTCCCGGTCGGCCGAGCGCGCCCAGTCGACGACCGCGTCGGCCCGGGACGTGACCTCGGCCAGGGTCTCGCCGCCGGGCACCCCGTCGCGCCAGATGAGCCAGTCCGGGCGGTCCGCCTTGATCTGCGCCGGGGTCAGGCCCTCGTACTGCCCGTAGTCCCACTCCATCAGGGCGTCCCACGGCTCGGCACGCTCGCCGAACCCGGCGAGCGCGCACGTCTCGGCCGCCCGCACGAGCGGGCTGGTCCGCACCTCCACGCCGGGCAGCCCGCACCAGGGCTCGCGGTGCAGCCGTTCGCCGAGCAGCTCGGCACCCTCCCGGCCGGTGTCCAGGAGGGGGATGTCGGTCCTGCCGGTGTGATTGCCCTGGACCGACCACTGTGTCTGGCCGTGCCGGGCGAGCAGGATTCGCGGTGCCATGACGGCTCTCCCTGAGAATTACTGAGATCCGGAGATCCGGGGACCCTAGGATCTGGTGGGTCCGGGACAGCGGTGTCCGGGACGGCGACGGGGCGGCCACCCGGTCCGGCGGACGGCGCGGGCGCGGCCCCGTCCATCATCCCGCACCCGCCGCGGGGGCAACCCCCGGGGCGCCGTCGGCGTCCCCCTCCACGCATGACCGGGGGTACGGGCCGCTGAACGCCCCCCGAGGGGGAACAAGGCCATCAGCCACCGTACGGTTGAACGCCCGCCGTCGACCGCACGAACACGGAGAGAGCCACCGGATGCCGCATGCCACCGCCGCGAAGCCCCCCTCCGGTCACCGGCGGCTCCGATGGTGGACGGAGTTGCCGCTGCTCGCGGTGGTGTACGCGCTGTACTCGGCGGGCCGCCTCCTCGTCCGGGAGGACATACCCGGGGCCGTCGAGCACGGCCTCACCATCCTCCGCATCGAGAAGGCGTTGTTCCTCAACGCCGAGCACCCGCTGAACCGGCTGCTCACAGCCCACCCCGTCCTCGGCGTGCCGGCCGATTTCGCCTACGCCTCCCTGCACTACGTGGTCACCCCGGCCGTCCTCGTCTGGCTGTTCCGGCGCCGGTCAGCCGCCTACCGCGCGGCCCGCACCTGGCTGATGAGCTCCACCCTCCTCGGGCTGGCCGGCTTCACACTGCTGCCGACCTGCCCGCCCCGGCTGCTCGACGCACGGCACGGCTTCGTCGACACGATGGCCCAGTACAGCTCCTACGGCTGGTGGGGCACGGGCGCGAGCGCCCCCCGCGGACTCAGCGGGATGACCAACCAGTACGCGGCCATGCCGAGCCTGCACGTCGGCTGGGCCCTGTGGTGCGGGGTGCTGCTGTGGCGCCACGGCCGCCACCCGCTCGTCCGGGCCGCGGGCGTCGCCTACCCCCTGATCACCGTGCTCGTGGTGATGGGGACGGCGAACCACTACTTCCTCGACGCGGTGGCCGGCGCGGCCGTCATGGGGGTCGGCGCACTGCTGACCAGGCCCGTCATGCGGGTCGCCGACCGCGTCAAGGACCGGCTGCGGGCCTTTTCCACGCCCGTCACGGAACCCGTCACCCCCGCCGAGTCCCCGATTGTCAGTGACGGATGCAAGACTTCCGCGGGTGAGCGAATCCCCGGCCAGCGGACCACCTCCGCAGATTCCGACCACGCGGCCACCGGCGCAGCGGCCGGAGCCGCCAGCGACGACGCTCCGGCAGCGGCTCGCTGAGCTGCGCGGCCCGTCCGTCGCGCCGCATCCGCTCGACGCGCGGGCGCTGGCCGCCCTGGCCGCCAACCCCGGCTGCAGACGGCGCGCCCTGCTCGACGGCGCCGGGGTCGACAAGGCCGTGCTGGCCACCGCGCTCGGCTCACCCGCCGCTTTCGGCCAGTCGCAGTTCGCCCTCGTCCGGGGCAACGCCTTCGAGGCCAAGGTGAAGGCCGACGGCGGTACGGAGCTGCTCCGCCTCCTGTTCGAGCGGCTCGGCAGCGGGGCCGACGCTCCGGGCCCCGCCCTGGTGCCCGACCTGACGGCCGCGGGCCCCCAGGGCAGGGCCGCGCGTACGGCGCTGGCGCTGCGCGAGGCCACCACGGCGGGCGTCTGGACGCTGCTCGACCACCCGATGCTCGCCCTGGAGGTGGCGGGGTCGCCGGCCTATCTGGAGCCGGACGCCGTCGTGGTCCACCCCGACGGCACCTGGACGGTCGTCGAGATCAAGTCCTTCCCGATGGTCGACAGCTCCGCCGACGCCGCCAAGGTCGGTGCCGCCGCCCGCCAGGCCGCCGTGTACGTCCTCGCGCTGGAACGGGTCGCCGCGCTGACGGAAGGCGCCCGGGTCGGCCACCGGATACTCCTGGTCTGCCCGAAGGACTTCTCCAACCTGCCGACCGCCTCCGTCGTCGACGTGCGCAAGCAGCGCGCCGTCACCCACCGCCAGCTGGCCAGGCTGACGCGTGTCGAGGACATCGCGGCCGCCCTGCCGGAGGGGACGACGTTCGACCCGGGGTGCTCCCCCGAGGAGCTGGGGACCGCGGTCGACGCGGTCCCGGCCGCCTACGCCCCGGAGTGCCTGGCCGCGTGCGAGCTGGCCTTCCACTGCCGGGCCAAGGCCAGGGCCCGGGGCGCGGTGGAGACGCTGGGCCGGAGCGTGCGCGGCGAGCTCGGCAGCCTGACCACGGTCGCCGGGGTGCTGGCGGCGGCGGCCGGCAAGGAGGGCGATCCGGCGGACCCGACGGTGGCAGCGCTGCGCCGGGCGGCGGCGCTGCGCGCGGAGGCCCTGGAGGGCGCTTCATGTCGTTGATCACCACTCTGGCGCGGCTGGAGGCGGTCGACAGCGGGCGGGCCCAGCCGCTGGCCACCGTGCGCCATCGCCATCTGACCGGGCGCCCGCTCGTCCTGGTGCCGCTGACCACCGCCGGGGAGACGGGTGCTCCGCTCGGAGCGCTCGTGGGCACGGACCGGGAGGCGCCCCGGTTGCTGGCGGTGCCCCAGCCGCGCGACCGCGATCTGCGGTTCGGCTTCCTCGCCGAGCTGGCGGAGGCGGTGCTGCCGCACATCGAGTCGTACACCGGCACCGTGGAGCCGGCCGAGCGCGCGGAGACCGATCCGGAGACCGGCAGGAAGGTCAAGGTGGAGGTCGAGCTGTGCGCGGACGCCGCCCAGCTGATCGTGCCGAGCCGGGCCGGCATCGAGCTGGTGCGGCTCCTCGGCCGGTCCATGCGATTCCGCCGCACCGTCGAGGACGATCCGGACACCCCGTACCCGGCGCCCGCCCGGGTGCCGCTGCTCGGCCGCTGGCTGACGCACTACGGCGAGCGGGCCCGGGTGCCGGGCTCGTCCCTGCTGCTCGCCGCCACGGACCTGCTGAACCGGCACTGGGCGACCGGTCAGAGCAGCCTGGAGGACCAGCACCTCGGTGCGCTGCTCGCCTGGATCGACCCGCCGGAGGGCGGGCCGGGCGCGGAGGCGGCGCTCCGGGCGGAGCTGGAGCGGGACGGCGCGGGGCAGCTGGTCTGCCCCCCGGCGGGTCCCGCCACGGACCCGGCCTTCGACAACAGGCTCCTGGCGCCGGCGATCGAGGCGTTCGACCGGGCGCGCACCGCACTGGCCGCCGCGCAGGACGGTCTGGCCGCCGACGCCCGGCTCGCCGAGCTGAGCGATGCCGAGCGGCGGATCAGATCCCTCCTCGCGTCGGTGATGCTGCCGACGTGGGACGCGGTGTGGCGGAGCCTCGACCTGCTGCGGGAGCTTCCCGAGGCCGCCAGGGCGCAGGAGCGCTGGACGAGGGACCGCTGGTCGTTCACCTCGCACCGGGACCGGGTGCTGGCCGGCGAACCCCCGCAGCCGCGCAGGGACGACGCGGTGACGGCGGCGCGGAAGCTCGCCTCCCGGGAGACGGCGCAGGCGCAGCTGGAGGCCCAGGAGGCGCTGGACGATCCGCTGGTGCTGGCGGGGCGCCGGCTGGCGGGCGAGGCGTTCGTCGCGGAGGTGACGGACGTGGAGATGACGTACACGGAGTCGAAGCGTCCCTCGCCGCGCCCGCTGGTCACCGTGCGCACGGACGAGCACCCGCACCTCGGCGAGCGGACGAAGGTGTACCGCTCACTGGACGGGAAGCCGCAGACCGCGGAGTTCGTGGCCCGCGTCGGCGACGACCCGGGCCGGGAGGGCCTGCTCGTCCTGCGGATCACCGACCGGATGGGCCGGAGCAGGGAGCCCGCACCCGGTTCGGTGCCCGAACCGGGTGACCGCATCGCCTGGACGTTGTTCGAACACGATCAGCGGAGCGGACCGAAGCTGCCCGACCCGGACGACACGCCCTGGACCCACGGCGGCCCGCCCGGGGCCGCCGCGGACGGCCACGCCGAGAAGCCCGACCCCGTGACCGCGGAGGACCTCCTGTGACAGCCGCTCCCGACCCGGGCGCCGCGGCGGCGCGGGCGACCGGCGCCATCCTCCGGGACACCCTGGACGGAACGGCGCGCGGTGTCGTGGTGGACTCCCCGCCGGGGGCCGGCAAGTCGACGCTGGTCGTGCGCGCCGCCCTGGAGCTCGCCGCGGCGGGCCGGCCGCTGATGGTCGTCGCGCAGACGAACGCCCAGGTGGACGACCTGGTGGTCCGGCTGGCCGAGAAGGCCCCCGACCTGCCGGTGGGCCGGCTGCACAGCAGTGACTCCGATCCGTACGACAAGGTCCTGGACGGCCTGGCCAACGTGCGGAAGTCGGCGAAGGCGGCGGAGCTGGCGGGTCTCGGCATCGTCATCTCCACGGCCGCCAAGTGGGCGCACGTGAAGAACGTCGAGCCGTGGGCGCACGCCATCGTCGACGAGGCGTACCAGATGCGGTCGGACGCGCTGCTCGCCGTCGCCGGTCTCTTCGAGCGGGCCCTGTTCGTGGGGGACCCGGGGCAGCTGGACCCGTTCTCGATCGTGGGCGCCGACCAGTGGGCGGGCCTGTCGTACGACCCGTCGGCGAGCGCGGTGTCCACGCTGCTCGCCCACAACCCGGAGCTGCCGCAGCACCGGCTGCCGGTGTCGTGGCGCCTGCCCGCGTCCGCCGCGCCGCTGGTGTCCGGCGCCTTCTACCCGTACACGCCCTTCCGCAGCGGTACGGACCACGGGGACAGGCGGCTGTCGTTCGGTGTGCCCTCGGACGGCTCCGGCCCCGACCGGGTGCTCGACGAGGCGGCGGAGTCCGGCTGGGGGCTGCTGGAGCTCCCCGCGCGCCACACCCCGCGCACCGACCCGGAGGCGGTGCGGGCGGTGGCCGCGGTCGTCCGGCGGCTGCTGGACCGCGGCGGCGCCGCGACGAGCGAGCGCTCCCCGGAGCCGGTCGCGGTGACGGCGGACCGGGTCGCGGTCGGCACGGCCCACCGCGACCAGGCCGCGGCGGTGCGGGCGGCGCTGGCGGAGCTGGGGGTGACGGGCGTGGCGGTGGACACGGCGAACCGGCTCCAGGGCCGCGAGTTCGACGTGACGGTGGTCCTGCACCCGCTGTCCGGCCGCCCGGACGCCACGGCCTTCCACCTGGAGACGGGCCGCCTGTGCGTGCTGGCCTCGCGGCACCGGCACGCCTGTGTGGTCGTGTGCCGTGCGGGGGTGGCGGACCTGCTGGACGAGCACCCGTCGACGGAGCCGGTCCAGCTGGGGGTGACGGTCAAGTTCCCGGACGGCTGGGAGGCCAACCACGCGGTGCTGGCCCATCTGGCGGAGCACCGCGTCCCCTGGCGGCCGTGAGTTCGGGGTGCCGCGCACGCTTGGGCCACCGCGCGACCGGGCAGCGGTCTTACGGCCCGGTGCGCCACGCCGGACAATGGAATGTGGCCGTCCGGCCGCACGAGGAAGGATCACCACATGGCACAACCCGAGCGGAACGAGCGGCAGAGGCTGCGTCCCGCGCCGCTGCTCTTCGAGCCGGCCGAGGCGGCAGCCGATCCGGAGCACTTCTTCGACCTCGAGTCGATGGACGATCCGAAGGAGCTGCTGGCCCGCGCCACGGAGCTGACGCAGGCCTTCCGGGCCGCGACCGACCGGGCCGTGGAGTTCCAGGCGGTGGCCGCGGCTCAGCTCGCCGATCCCCGCAGGTTCGACCGGCTCACGGCCGCGGACATAGCGGAGCGGGCGGAGTGGACGGAGGACTACGCCAAGAAGATGGTCGAGTTCGGCCGTTCGCTGCTGAACGCCCCCCGCCCCTGACACCGGCAGGGCGGCGGCGGACACGCTCCCCGCGGGGAACCGCTGTCGTGACCGCCGGTCACTCCGGGTCGGCCTCTGGCATATGCGCCCGGGCAAGATACTCCTTGCGCACCCGATCTGTCCGGCTTTCCCGCAAGCCAGGGAAACAGGACTGTCACAGCCGGTAGACCTGTCGTCATGAGCGCATGGCTGAACGACGGAACGACCCTGTACACCGGCGCCGCCTCGCGTCATCGCGTCGACGTCTTCACGTCGCTGCGGGCCGGCGACCGGGCGTCCGGCGACCGGGCAGCCCAGGTCACCGCGGCGGGCGCGGCGTGGCTGGCCGACTCGTCGCCCTCCCCGCGCAGCACCCTCTCGAACTGGGAGGCGCACCCCGGCTCGCCCGGTGTCCTCCCGTGCGGCTCCTCCTTCGACGTCGTGAGCGTCCCCGCCCTGTTCGGCAGACGCATGCTGGAACAGCTGTGGGCCGAGGGCCCCGGCTCGGGACCGGTCGCCACGCACCGGGGCCGGATGCTGCTCTTCGCCTCCCCGGGCACCGCCCAGCGACTGCCCTCGCTGCTGGCCTGGGAGGAGTGGGGCACCGGCTCCGCCGGCCACGCCCGGACGTCCCCCGGGTCCTCGCCCCCGCTGCTGTGCCACGGCACGGGGGACGCGGTGACCGTGCCGCCCCTGGCCGGCGATCCGGACGCCGGAGGGCCCCGGTGGCTGGTCGCCCCCGACACCCGTGATCCGTGGCTGCCCGGGCCGGACGTACTCCTCTGGGCGTGTGTGCGGGTGAGCAGGTCGGCGGCGCCGTCGACCACCGGGTATTCGATTTTTCCTCCCGCCGATCCGGGTGCTAATGTCTACGACGTCAGCACGCGCCGCTAGCTCAGTTGGTTAGAGCAGCTGACTCTTAATCAGCGGGTCCGGGGTTCGAGTCCCTGGCGGCGCACAGACGGAAGAAGCCCCCTCGCGGAAGCGAGGGGGCTTCTTCGTGCGCGTGGCGCCCCGGATCGGGCCCCTGCGGCGACCCGGCTCGGGCGCTTCGTGGTGATCCCGCTCGGACGCCTCGTCGTGATCCGGTTCAGACGCCTGTGGTGATCCGCACCGTCCACGCCCCCGACCGGGTCCGCTCGGCGACCTCGATGCGGACGTGCGCGCCCGGCACGGTGTAGCGCTCCCCTTCGCGCAGGGGGGCGTCGGCGAGCGGCGGGTAGACGGACCGGTCCCAGCAGGCGTCGGAGTCCGGGTGGGTGTCCAGGACCTCGACGGGGCCGGCGCCGGACGGGGTGGCGTTGTGGACGCGGTAGAGCAGCACGCCTTCGGTGCACGCGGCCCGGTCGTTCCCGGTGGCGCTGCGGGCCTCGACGGCCAGCGCGCTGTCCGTGCCGGTCCTGATGACCGCGAGCCGGGTCCCCAGGGATCCGCCGGGCGCGGGCGCCTCCGCCACGGGCTCCAGGGTGAGATCGGCGCCGCCCTGGACGCAGACGACCTGCCCCTGCCCCAGCCAGCCGAGCTTCCACTTGTGCCAGCCGAGGAGCTCCGGGGACAGCCCGAACTGGCTGCCCATCACGTCCCAGTCACCGACGTGGGTGTCCCAGTCGCCCTTGCCGTCCTCGGGCCGGTGGTAGAGGTCCGCCAGGTCGAAGACGTGCCCGGTCTCGTGTGCGAGGACGTTCCGGTCCGGGGGGTGCTCCTCGAAGACGGTGACCACCCGCCGGACGTCCGTGCCGTCGGCCCGCAGCGGCCGGTCGAAGTTGACGACCTTCGTCGCGTCCGAGTCGACTCCGGGCGCGTCCGGGTCGGCGACCAGGTAGACGATGTCGTACGCGGCGAAGTCGATCTGCTCGTCGGCCGCGCGGATCGCGTCGCGCAGGTACGCGCCGCGCCGGCCGGAGTCCCAGTCCCGCTGTATGCCGTACCAGGTGGAGGGGCGGGGCATCCGGATCCAGTTCCGTTGCGGGTGGGCCCTCAGGGTGAACTTCCCGTACGAGGCGCGCTGGAAGAAGCGGGTGGTCGCGGGGAAGTGGTCCGCGGTGAGCACCTCGGGGGGCACGACGGGCTCGGAGTCGGGGAACGACAGGAAGACGAGCACCGCGTCGAGACGGCGCTCGGGGCGCGGGTAGGCGTCGTTCCAGCTGTCCAGGCCGAGGGAGTGATGCGCCGCGGTCCGCGGCAGGGCGCAGGGTCCCGCGTCGCGCGTGACCGCCACGGCGGGGCCGGCGACGAGCCCGGTGGCGGCGACCGCCAGGAGGGAGGTGAGGGCGGCCGCGGCACTGCGCAGACTCGGCCTCTCCGCTCCCCCGGGTCTGCGCTGACGCGGCACGTCTACCTCCGGGACGGCGAATGCGGAACATCCCCCTCACCCTGTGCCGTTCCGCCGCCGCACGTCCTGTTGTGCTGCCCCACACGGGTCAGCGGAGGGCGTGTCCCACACCGTTCTCGCCCGTATCGGCGAAGCACGATCGTCCACGAAGCACGATCGCCTCACGCTCACAGTGCGTCACATTCGATCACCGGATAACGGTTATGGACCAGATACACACAAAAACAATCGAGTGCGGGCAAGAGGTGCGCTTTCGCCGACCTGGGCCATGCGCGCGCGGCACGAGCGCGGCACGCCCCGGCCCACCCGCAGCGCGACGGAAACGGTGGACGCGCTGGAACGGCCGACGCGCCACCCTCTATGCTTCACCTCGCTTTCCTGCGTGGTTTCCGCCTCTGGCACGGCGCTCCACCCCATGACCCTGCCCGACCACATCTGTCGACGACCATCTGCACAGCGGGAGCGAGCGGTGAGCGGAACCTCCGAAGGGCCGGCAGCCCCGGCGGGCGCGGCCCCCGGCGCCGGGCACCCGGTGGTCACCGAACGTGACCAGCGGCAGGCGGGCGCCGCCCCCGAACCGGACGGCCGGCCGGCGGCGCCGGCTCCGGACCCCTACCGTGCCGCCTTCCAGCTGGCCGCCCTGCCGATGGCGGTCGTGGACCACCGCGGCCGTGTCGTCCGCGTGAACGAGGCGATGGGCGCCCTGCTCGGCGCGCACCCCCGCTCACTGGTCCGGCAGCCCGCGGCCGATCTCGTCGGTCTCACCTCGGACCGCGCCACCTGGCTCGCGTACAACGAGGTCCTGGGCGGTCTCCGGTCCCGGCTCCACTGCACCAGGCGGCTCAAGCACGCCGACGGCCGGTCCGTGTGGGCCGAGGTCACCGTCGTGCCGATGGCGGACCGGGCCGTGTGCGAGCCCGGCGGTGCGGGCGGCGTGCTGCTGTCCGTCGCGGACATCAGTGACCGGCAGGAGCTGCGGGAGCGGCTGCGCCATCTCCGGCTGCACGACCCGGTGACCCGGCTGCCCAACCGCACGCTGTTCTTCGAACGGCTCGCCACGGCCCTGGAGCATCCGCCGTTCCAGGACGACTCACTGCCCCGGCACGGCCGGATCGGCGTCTGCTACCTCGATCTCGACGGCTTCAAGGCGGTGAACGACACTCTGGGGCACCGCTTCGGCGACCGGTTGCTCGCCGCCGTAGCGGAACGCCTCACCGACTGCGCCGAGGCGGACGGCCACGTCCGCGGCGGTGACCACCGCACCGGTGGCGGCCACCTCGTGGCACGCCTGGGCGGCGACGAGTTCGCCATCCTCGTGGAGGACTCCGCGGGCACCCCGCAACTCACCGAGCTGGCCCGATCGGTCCTCGGCGCGCTCCGGCGCCCCTTCGACCTGGCAGGCCGGCGGCTCTCGGTCTCCGCCTCGATCGGCGTGGTGGAACGGCCCACCGCGGGGACCTCCCCCACCGGCCTGATGCAGGCCGCGGACACCACCCTGTACTGGGCGAAGGCCGACGGCCGGGCCCGCTGGACGCTCTTCGATCCCGAACGCAACGCGCACCGGGTGACCCGGCAGGCGCTCTCCTCGACCCTCCGGGCCGCGGTGGAGCGGGGTGAGTTCACGCTGGAGTACCAGCCGCTGGTCGGGATGGCCGACGAGGTGGTACGGGGTGTCGAGGCCCTGGTCAGGTGGAATCACCCGCAATTCGGCCTGCTACCGCCGAATCGGTTCGTCTCGATCGCCGAGGAGGACGGCACGATCGTCGAGCTCGGCCGGTGGGTGCTGCGCACCGCCTGCCGGCAGGCCCGCAGCTGGCAGGTGGAACACCCCGGCGAGCCGGCCCTGTTCATCAGCGTCAACGTGGCCGTGCGCCAGATCCGGGACTCCGATCTCGTCGCCGACGTGGCGGAGGTGCTCGCCGAGACCGGCCTGGAACCCCGGCTGCTCCAACTTGAGTTGACGGAGTCCGCCGTGATGGGCTCGTCCGGCCGCCCGCTGCGGGTGCTCCAGGAGCTGAGCGACATGGGCGTCCGTATCGCCATCGACGACTTCGGCACCGGCTACTCCAACCTCGCCTACCTGAGCCGGCTGCCCGTGTCGGTGCTGAAGCTGGACGGCTCCTTCGTCCGCGGCTTCCGCCACGAGGAGGGCGCGCTCCCCAGCCCCGCCGACGAGACTATCGTCGAGGCCATGGTCCAGCTGGCGCACCGCCTCGGCCTGACGGTCACCGCGGAGTGCGTGGAGACCTCCGGTCAGGCCGAGCGGCTGCGCCGGATCGGCTGCGACACGGGCCAGGGCTGGCTGTACTCACGTGCGGTGGCCCCGGAGCGGATCGCCGAGCTGATCGGCGGCAGACCGCCGCATACCTGAACGCGGCCCCGGACCGAGCAGACCCGCTGAACGCGGGCCCGGCCCCGTAGGACCGGGCCCCGGCCGACAGCACGCACGTGCCCTCGGTGCGGGTTGCCTGCTGCCCCGGCCGCCCGCCGGGCCGATCAGCCGAGGGCGGGCAGCCCGTAGGCGTCGGCGATCAGCTCGTACGAGCGCAGGCGCGCCTCGCCGCCGTGCGCGTTGGCCGTGATCATGAGCTCGTCCGCGCCGGTGCGCTTGGCCAGGTCGTCCAGGCCTTCGCGCACCTCTCCGGCCGTGCCGTGGATGATGTTGGCCAGCCAGTCGTTCACGAAGTCCCGCTCCACGGGGCTGAAGGTGTAGGCCTCCGCCTCCTCGGGAGTCGGCACGAGCCCGGGGCGCCCGGTGCGCAGCCGCACCATGGACAGGGCGCCGGTCAGCACCTGGCGCCTCGCCTCGCGCTCGTCGTCGGCGGCCAGCGCCGACACGCCGATCAGGGCGTACGGGGCGTCCAGCACCGGGGACGGCTTGAACGACTCCCGGTAGAGGTCGAGGGCCGGCACGGTGTTCCGGGCCGAGAAGTGGTGGGCGAAGGCGAAGGGCAGGCCGAGGACACCGGCCAGCCGGGCGCTGAAGCCGGAGGAGCCCAGCAGCCAGACGGGCGGGCGGCCCGGGGACTGCACCCCGCCGGGGGAGGTGGCCTGCACCGGTCCGGGTACGGCGTGGATACGTGCGTAGGGGTGCCCGTCGGGGAAGTCGTCGTCCAGGAAGCGCGTGAGCTCCGCCAGCTGCTGCGGGAAGTCGTCGGCGCCCTCGTTCAGCCGGTCGGTGCGGCGCAGGGCCGCGGCGGTGGCGCCGTCCGTCCCCGGTGCGCGGCCGAGGCCCAGGTCGACGCGCCCGGGGGCCATCGCCTCCAGGGTGCCGAACTGCTCGGCGATGACGAGCGGGGCGTGGTTGGGCAGCATGACGCCGCCGGAACCGAGCCTGATGCGCTCGGTGTGGGCGGCGAGGTGCGCCAGGATCACGGCGGGGGACGAGGAGGCCACCCCGGGCATGGAGTGGTGCTCGGCGACCCAGTAGCGGTGGAAGCCGCGGTTCTCGGCGAGCTTGGCGATGTCCACGCTGGTACGCAGGGCCTGGGTGGCGGTGCGCCCTTGGCCCACGGTCACCAGGTCGAGCACGGACAACGGCACGGAGGCCCTCCCGCCCGCGGTTCCGCGTATCTCGTCGCCTCGGTTCTCGTCCACGTGTCGGGCCTCTCCTGTGCTGTGTCCGTGTATCGGACAGTACGAACAGGAGGGTGGCTCCGCTTATTCCCCGGGCCCGCCGGGCGGGCCCGGGGAGGCGCGCGGGATCAGGCGGGGGAGTCCGGGCCCGCCACACGGACGGACCGGACCGGCCGGACCTACTCGCGTACCTCGATGCCCCGGGTCTCGGCGGCACCGAGCGGGGGCTCCCGGGTGGCGAACAGGGTGCCGAACGTGGGGGCCCAGACCCTGCGGTCGGCCAGCCGGAGCCCTTCCCAGACCGTCACCTGGTTCGCCGTGAGGACCGGTTTGCCCACCAGTTCCTCCAGCTCGGGAACGAACGCCGCCGTGTGCAGCGCGGTGCACGGCACCAGCACCACCTCGGCGTCCGGATGGTCGGCGGCCGCGACGAGCTGCTTCACCCGCTCCGGGGCCCAGGTCGCGGCATCGGCGGGGCTCGGGCCGCTGTCGTCGCCGACGGCCCGGACGGACACCACGTCGAGCCCCCCGGCCGACAGGAAGTCCGCGAACAGCGGCGCGAGGTCCTGGGCGTCGAGGGAGGCGACGGCGACCCGAGTGGCCCCCAGCTCCCCTGCCGCGTGCACGAACGCGAACGACGTGCTGGACGCGGGCAGCCCGGCGGACCGGGCCAGGTCCGCCACCTGCTGGTGGGCCCCGTCCCATCCGTACACGAAGCTGCCGTTCGTGCTGGCCCACACCAGCGATTCGGCCCCGGCCAGGCGCAGCTCCTCCACCCCTGCGGAAAGGCGCTCGGGGGCGCCCGTCTCGCGCAGTGCCTCGACGCGGGAGACGCCCGGCGCCGTCCTGGCGCCGGCGTCGGTGTGGAAGAGCGGCAACCTGATGTCGCTGTCGAGCATGACCTCGATCCGCGGGAAGTCCTCCTCCGCGGCGTGGCCCGGGTAAAGAAGTCCTACGGTCGTCATGACCATCCTTCCGGTCGTCCGGATGTGCCGCTGCCGCGTCCCGTGCGCCCTGTCACCGCTGCCCCCGCCTGTGACAAGTATTCCTCCATGTCGGCCCCATCGGCGCCCGCAACGGCCCTGACCAGCGGGTCTTCCGCCGACCGGGGGACCTGTTGACGGATGCCCGGGCCGGTGCGAGCGTGAAGGCTGCTCCGTTGGAGGTCCTCATGGCCGACCCCGTGATCCTCGTCCTGGACGCCGACCCGCCGCCACGACTGGGCCGGCTGACCGGGCGGGCCCGCGTCCGGTACGCCGACGGGCGGACGCTGGCCGAGCGGTTGCCGGACGCGGACGTCCTGCTGGTCTGGGACACCGCCTCCGACGCCGTGCGGCGGGCCTGGCCGGGTGGCGGGCCCCGCCCCCGCTGGGTCCACACGGCGAGCGCGGGCGTCGACCGGCTGGTCTGCGCCGAACTCGCCGCGTCCCCCACGGTCGTCACCAACGCGCGGGGAGTCTTCGAGCTGCCGGTCGCCGAGTACGTGGCGGGCCTGGTGCTGGCCTTCGCGAAGGACCTCCCGGGCACCCTGGAACTCCAGCGGCAGCGCCGATGGCGCCACCGGGACACCGGTCGGCTGGCCGGCAGCCGGGCGGTCGTCGTCGGGGCGGGCCCGGTCGGCCGGGAGATCACGCGGCTGCTGCACGGCCTCGGCGTGCGGGTCGCGCTCGTGGGGCGTACGGCGCGCCGCTCCATCCACGGCGTGGAGGACCTGGACCGGCTGGCCGCCGGTGCCGACTGGGTGATCTGCGCGGCGCCCCTGACGGACGGGACGCACGGCATGTTCGACACCCGCTTCTTCGGCCTCCTCCAGCCGTCCGCCCGGTTCGTCAGTGTGGGACGAGGGCCGCTGGTCGTCGAGGAGGACCTGGCCGCGGCGCTGCGCGGACGCTGGATCGCGGGCGCCGCGCTCGACCTGCCCGAGGGGGAACCACCGCCGGACAGCCCGCTGTGGGATGTGCCCGACCTGATCCTCTCCCCGCACATGGGCGGTGGCACGGCCGGCCGGCGGGACCGGCTGGGCGAGCAGTTCGTTTCGATGTACGAGCGGTGGGCAGTCGGTGGGACGCTGCCGAACGTCGTGGACATACAGCGGGGTTACGTACCTTCCCGGGACACCCCCGGTTGACCCGCTTACCTGACGGTCGGTCAGGCACCAAGCCGCTTCCGGGAACACGGCCCGCACCCCCGCCGTCGCCCTCCGCCCACGACGAGACACGGCAACGTCACCCTCCGGCCTCCGTTCGGGACGCCGTCCTGTGAACGCCGTCGCCTGGTCCCCGCTCCGTGGGGCGCCGCTCCGCGCGGCGCGGTCCCGTGACCGCACCCTCCCGCGCACGGCGATGACATAGGCATATGCCACTTGCATGTGCCCCTGGCGACCGGTCGGGGGCACTTCCGTTCCGCTCCGCAACACCTGCTTCCAAGAGGCCGGTTGACGGCTATCGTGGGCCGAAAGCTTGTGGTCACGACCTGGCTGGGGGAAACCGTGGCGTTGACGCCCGAGCCGAAGGCGCCGTTCCACTCGGTGCAGTACGCCCTGCGCGTACTCGAGTCCGTGTCCACCCACGGTGACGGCGTGACCGAGACACGGCTCTCCCGCGAGACGGGGCTGCCCGTCGGCCACCTCGCACCCCTGCTGCTGACCCTGCGCCGCGAGGGATACGTCGAGCAGGTGACCGACGGCGCGTACGTCATAGGCGCATCGCTCCTGGAGCTCGGTTCCGGCACGGCCCGCCGCCGCGGGCTGGAGGCGAGGCTCCGGCAGTCCCTCGCCCGGCTGCGCGACACGGTGGGCGCGGCGGTGTACGTGAGCCGGTACGTCGACGGCGAGATCCAGGTCACGCAGGTGGCCGACGGACCGCGCACCCCCGCCGTCAACGAGTGGGTGGACTTCCGCTCGGCCGCGCACGCGAGCGCGATCGGCAAGTGCCTGCTGACGCAGCTCGATCTGAACGGGCGGCGGGACCACCTCTCCCGGCACCGGACGGCCCGGCTCACCTCCCGGACCATCACGAGCGAGAAGGTCCTCTTCTCCAAGCTGGACAGCCAGCCCGCGACGGTCCCGGTGCTCGACCTCCAGGAGTACGCGGTGGGGACGGTGTGCGCGGCGGTCCCGCTCACGGCCGGCTCGACGGCCGGCTGCCTGGCCCTGTCGCTGCCGATCGAGGAGGCCCACCGGCTGCGGGCCGCGGCGGCGACGCTGAACAGGAGCGCGGCGCCCGTGCTCCTGTCGCTCGCACTCTGAGGCGGGCCGGTGGCCACCGCCGGGTGGTCACCGAAACCCCTCGCTCGGTATACATGGGGGTGCGGGCCCGCAGGTCAGGGGCGGGTCCGCACCGTCTCCGGCCGTCGGCGGCCACACGTCCACGGGTGTGGGGAGGGCCACGCCCCGGGGGCGGGCGCGTGGCCATCAGCACCCCGGAGGACCAGGTATTATTTTCGAGTCAGCAGGCGCCGTTAGCTCAGTTGGTTAGAGCAGCTGACTCTTAATCAGCGGGTCCGGGGTTCGAGTCCCTGACGGCGCACCGACACCACAGCGGGCGGTCTCCCTCCGGGGAGACCGCCCCCGGGGCGGCGTGGGG
>NZ_JBEXWB010000063.1:0-22895 GCF_040629645.1 Streptomyces sp. NPDC005899
GGGGCGCTCCCCCGGACGACGTCGCCCCGGCGCCGATCCCCTTGCTCGAGCCGCGCGAGGGCATTCCCCCGGTGGTGACGACCGACGACGCCCTGGCCGGGGTGATCGCGGCCTTCGCCGCGGGCACCGGCCCCGTCGCCGTCGACGCCGAACGCGCCTCCGGCTACCGCTACGGGCAGCGCGCCTACCTGGTGCAGCTGCGCCGCGAGGGTGCGGGCAGTGCGCTGATCGACCCGGTCGGCTGCCCGGATCTGTCCGGTCTGGGCGAGGCCCTGACCGGCACCGAGTGGATCCTGCACGCCGCGACGCAGGACCTGCCGTGCCTGCGCGACATAGGCATGACCCCGACCTCGCTCTTCGACACGGAGCTCGCGGGGCGGCTGGCGGGGTTCCCGCGGGTCGGTCTCGGCGCCATCGTGGAGAACGTCCTCGGTTACGCGCTGGAGAAGGGCCACTCCGCGGTGGACTGGTCCACCCGCCCGCTGCCCGAACCCTGGCTGCGCTACGCCGCGCTCGACGTCGAGCTGCTCGTGGACCTGCGCGACGCCCTGGAGAAGGAGCTGGACCGGCAGGGCAAGCTGGAGTGGGCGCTGGAGGAGTTCGACGCCATCGCCTCCGCGCCGCCCGCTCCGCCACGCAAGGACCCCTGGCGCAGGACGTCCGGCATGCACAAGGTGCGCCGCCGCCGTCAGATCGCCGTCGTCCGGGAGCTCTGGACGGCCCGTGACCAGGTCGCACAGCGCCGTGACGTCTCGCCCGGCAAGGTCCTCGGCGACGCCGCGATCATCGAGGCGGCCCTGGCGCTGCCGGCGAACGTACAGGCGCTGACCGCGCTGCCCGGCTTCGGCCACCGCATGGGGCGCCGTCAGCTGGAGCAGTGGCAGGCGGCCGTCGACCGGGCGAAGGCCCTGCCCGAGGCCGAGCTCCCGCAGCCCGGACAGCAGCCGGCGGGCCCGCCGCCGCCGCGCGCCTGGGCGGACAAGGACCCGGCCGCCGCCGCCCGCCTGTCGGCGGCACGCTCGGCGGTCTCGGAGCTGGCCGAGCGGCTGCACCTGCCGCAGGAGAACCTGATCACCCCCGACACGGTGCGCCGGGTCTGCTGGGAGCCGCCCAAGCTCCTGACCCCGGACGCCGTGGAGGATGCCCTCGCCGCCCACGGCGCCCGCCGCTGGCAGATCGAACAGGTCGCCCCGCTGCTCCTGCACGCCCTGGCCGCCCACGCCTGACCGCGCCGCGGGCGTACCCACGCGCACCATCGCACGCCCCGGCCGATCCGGCCGGGGCGCAGGTGTCTCCAGGGGGCCGGGCTCGGCCCCGGGGCCCCGGACGTCCGGCGGGGCCCCGGGGCCGAGTCCGCCCGCCAGGACCCGCCCGCCCGGACCGTGCGACTGCCGCGTCCACCGGCGAGGATCGAAATCACGCCAGTTCCCGCGCCCCCGCGCCCCCCGTCAGGCGGCCCGGAGCGTGTGACCTTCACCGCTCCCGCCGTGGGGGGTGGGCAGTCTGGTTACCCGCAAGTAGCATGAGGGGCGCGGCGCGCTCACCGGCGTGGTCCGCAGCAGTGCCATCCCGCACCCTGGAGGAGAGCCACCGTGCCTCGTACCATCCGGGACGTCGTCTTCGTCGACGGCGTCCGCACCCCGTTCGGCAAAGCGGGCCCGAAGGGCATCTACCACGAGACCCGCGCCGACGATCTCGTCGTGAAGGCCATCCGGGAGCTGCTGCGCCGCAACCCGGACCTGGACCCCGCGAAGATCGACGAGGTCGCCATCGCCGCGACCACGCAGATCGGCGACCAGGGCCTCACCCTCGGACGCACGGCCGGGATCCTGGCCGGTCTGCCGCAGTCGGTGCCCGGCTACTCCATCGACCGCATGTGCGCGGGCGCCCTGACCGCCGTCACCTCGACGGCCGGTTCCATCGCCTTCGGTGCGTACGACGTCGTCATCGCCGGCGGTGTCGAGCACATGGGCCGCCACCCGATGGGCGAGGGCGTGGACCCGAACCCGCGCTTCGTGTCGGAGAAGCTGGTCGACGAGTCCGCCCTCTTCATGGGCATGACCGCGGAGAACCTGCACGACCGCTACCCCACGATCACCAAGCGGCGTGCCGACGAGTACGCGGTCCGCTCGCAGGAGAAGGCCGCCAAGGCGTACGCCGGCGGCAAGATCCAGCAGGACCTGGTGCCGGTCTCCGTGCGCCGCACCAACGCCGAGGCGGGGGAGACCGGCTGGGGCCTGGTCACCGCCGACGAGCCGATGCGCCCGGGCACCACGCTGGAGTCGCTGGCCGGTCTGAAGACCCCGTTCCGCGCCCACGGCCGCGTGACGGCCGGTAACGCCGCCGGGCTCAACGACGGCGCCACCGCCTCGCTCCTCGCGTCCGAGGACACCGCCCGCGAGCTGGGCCTCCCGGTCCGGATGCGCCTCGTGTCGTACGCCTTCGCGGGCGTCGAGCCGGAGGTCATGGGCTACGGCCCGATCCCGGCGACGGAGAAGGCGCTGGCCAAGGCCGGCCTCTCCATCGACGACATCGGCCTCTTCGAGATCAACGAGGCCTTCGCCGTCCAGGTGCTGGCCTTCCTGGAGCACTACGGCATCGCCGACGACGACGCGCGCGTGAACCAGTACGGCGGCGCGATCGCCTACGGCCACCCGCTCGCCTCCTCCGGCGTCCGACTGATGACCCAGCTGGCCCGCCAGTTCGAGGAGCAGCCGGAGGTCCGCTACGGCCTGACGACGATGTGCGTCGGCTTCGGCATGGGCGCCACGGTCGTCTGGGAGAACCCGCACTTCGAGAACGCAGCCGGAGGCAGCAAGTGAGCAGCACCACCACCGAGCTTCTGAAGGGCGCGGCCGAGCTGTTCCCCGGCGAGGTCGTCACCCAGGCCCACGTACGCCACCTCGACCTGCCCGGCGGCGCGGGACGCTTCGCGCTCATCACGCTGGACAACGGCTTCGACCACACCAAGCCGACGACCATCGGCCCGCAGTCGCTGGCGAACCTGAACGCCGCCGTCGACCAGGTCGAGAAGGAGGCCGCCGAGGGCACGATCGTCGGCGTCGGCGTCACCGGCAAGCCGTTCATCTTCGCGGTCGGCGCCGACCTCAAGGGTGTCGAGCTCCTCAAGGACCACAGGGACGCGCTGGCCATCGGCAAGGGCGGCCACGACGTCTTCCGCCGCCTCTCCGGCCTGGCCGTCCCCACCTTCGCGTACTACAACGGCGCGGCCATGGGCGGCGGGGTCGAGATCGGGCTGCACTGCTCGTACCGCACCGTGTCCCAGGCGCTGCCGGCCTTCTCGCTGCCCGAGGTGTTCCTCGGCCTGGTCCCGGGCTGGGGAGGCTGCGCGCTGCTCCCCAACCTGATCGGCGCCGACCGCGCCGTCTCGGTGATCATCGAGAACTCGCTCAACCAGAACCGGCAGCTCAAGGGCGCGCAGGTCTTCGAGCTCGGGATCGCCGACGCGATCTTCGAGGGGGCCGACTTCCTGGAGCAGTCGCTCCTGTGGACCGCGTCCGTCCTCAAGGGCGAGATCGCCGTCGAGCGTCCCGAGGTCGACCGCGGTGACGCCTGGGACCAGGCCGTCGCCCGCGGCAGGGCCATCGCCGACGCCAAGGTGCACGGGGCGGCCCCGGCCGCCTACCGCGCGCTGGAGATCATCGCCGCGGCCAAGGACGGCGACCTGAGCGCCGGCTTCGACGCCGAGGACCAGGCACTCGCCGACCTGATCATGGGTGGCGAACTGCGTTCCGGGATCTACTCCTTCAACCTGGTCCAGAAGCGCGCCAAGCGCCCGGCCGGTGCCCCGGACAAGTCCCTGGCGCGTCCGGTCACCAAGGTCGGCGTGGTCGGCGCGGGCCTGATGGCGAGCCAGCTCGCCCTGCTCTTCCTCCGCCGCCTGGAGGTCCCGGTCGTCCTCACGGACATCGACCAGGAGCGTGTCGACAAGGGCGTGGGCTACGTCCGGGCCGAGATCGAGAAGCTGCTCGGCAAGGGCCGTATCAACCAGGACAAGGCCAACCGCCTCAAGGCCCTGGTGTCCGGTGTGCTGGACAAGGCGGAGGGCTTCTCCGACGCCGACTTCATCATCGAGGCCGTCTTCGAGGAGATCGGCGTCAAGCAGCAGGTGTTCGCGGAGGTCGAGGCGGTCGCCCCGGCGCACGCGATCCTCGCCACCAACACCTCCTCCCTCTCGGTCACCGAGATGGCGTCGAAGCTGAAGAACCCCGAGCGGGTCGTCGGCTTCCACTTCTTCAACCCGGTCGCGGTCCTCCCGCTCCTGGAGATCGTCCGCGGCGAGCGGACCGACGACGCCTCGCTGGCCACGGCCTTCGGCGTCGCCCGCAAGCTGAAGAAGACCGCGGTGCTGGTGAAGGACGCCCCGGCGTTCGTCGTCAACCGCATCCTCACCCGCTTCATGGGCGAGATCCAGAACATCATCGACGAGGGCACCCCGGTCGAGACGGCCGAGAAGGCCATCGAGCCCCTCGGCCTGCCGATGTCCCCGCTGGTGCTGCTGGAACTGGTCGGCCCGGCCATCGGCCTGCACGTCTCGGAGACCCTGCACCGCGCCTTCCCGGAGCGCTTCACGGTCTCGGGTAACCTCGCGGCCGTGGTCAAGGCGGGCAAGCGCGGCTTCTACGTCTACGACTCCGGCAAGCCGGAGCTGGACCCGGAGGTCGCGGCCCTCCTCGAGCAGGGCGACACCGTCCTGACGGAGGACCAGGTCCGCGACCGCGTCCTCGACGCGGTGGCGCAGGAGATCGGCCTGATGCTGGACGAGGGCGTCGTCGCCGAGGCCCAGGACATCGACCTCTGCCTGATCACCGGCGCGGGCTGGCCCTTCCACCTGGGCGGTATCACGCCGTACCTGGACCGCGAGGGCGTCTCCGAGCGCGTCAACGGCAAGCGGTTCCTGGAGCAGGGCGTGGCGAGCGTTCCCGCGTGACGTGAATGACGCGGAGGACGGGCCGTACGGGATCATCTCCGTGCGGCCCGTCCGTATGCGGGGCCGAGGACGGGGCAGGGACACCGGATGACGGGGCACGGCGCCGGGACGGCGGTCAGGGGCCCGGCGGTGGCGCGCCGGCTGGGGTGGTTGCTGGGCACGGTCTGTGCCCTGGCCCTGCTGGGGCCTTCCGCTCCGTCGCGCGGCGCGGGACCGCTCGGGGAGACCGGGTGGCTCCGGATCGCCACCTGGAACATGTGCGGCGTCCGGCAGTGGAACTGCCAGGACACGGGGGACCGGGGCGAGAAGATCCGGGCGCTGAAGCGGCTGGCCGAGGTCGACGACGCGCGGGTGGTCATGCTCCAGGAGGTCTGCTCCGGAGACCTGGAGACCGCGCGGCGGGAGCTGGGGAGGGGATGGCGCAGCGTCTTCCGCCCCTACGCCTACCGCGAGGCCTCGGGTCGCCGTACGGCGGTCGCGTGCGCGGAGGACGGCCAGGGACGGGCAGGCCTCGCGATCCTCGCCGCTTCCCCCCTCACCCGCGTCTCGGTACCGGACGCACAGCAGCCGGCCGTCGGACTGCACCGCGGTATGGTCTGCGCTGCCGTGGCCGCGCCCGAAGTCCGGGTGTGCAACGCACACCTCAGCCTGCCGGGCAGCGATCTCGCGCATCCTGGCTGGGAGTTCCGTGACGACCAGCTGAGGGCGCTGGTGGGGGCCGCCGACGGGCGTACCGTGTTCGGCGGTGACCTGAACAGCGCGCCTCCCGCGAGCGGCGGCGGCAGCCGGATCTGGCCCGACGCCGTCTACGGCCGGTACCGGGAGTGCGACCAGACCTCCCTCGCCTCACGGGAGGGCCGGCCGACCCTGCTCTCCGGTGACAAGGTGGACTACCTCTTCACCGCCCTGCCAAGGACCGGCTGCTCCCTGCGTACGACCGGGGTGTCGGACCACCGTGCGCTGCTCCTGGGGATCGCCGCCGGCTGACGTCACCGCTCAGTAGCCGAGAACGCGGTGCTGCTCCGGCACCGGTGAGGCTTCGGCGTTTCCCACGCCGAAGGTGACGACGGCCCGCTGGGACTCGTTGCCGACCGGGTCGACCGCATGGCACTCCACGGTGTGCACCCCGTCCACCCAGGACCACCCCGACTCCCACGACCAGCTGCTGTCGGGCGCCACCTGGGCCATCCCCAGCCTCATGCCGTCCTCGACGAACTCCACCCGCACCGCACCGCGGGCGTATCCCATGAGGGCGACGACCGGTCCCGGGACCTGCTGCCCCGGTGCGGGTACCGCGATCACCGGGGCGGGAACACCCTGCACGGCGGTGGACGGCGCCTGCGCGGACACGGCCGTCCGCACCTCCGCGCCCTGCCCCGTGGGGCCGGCCGCCGTACCGTGTCCGGCGGTACCCGCGTCCGCCGCCGTCACGGTGAAGGTGGCTTCGGCCCGCTGGGAGTGGTAGCCGGCCGCGTCCACCCCGAGGACCCGGACGGCGTGCTTGCCGAGGCTCCACGGCCGGCCGAGGTCCCATGACCACGAACCGTCCGGGGCGACGTCGGGCGCTCCGAGGAACTTGCCGTGCTCCCACATGCTGAGCCGCACGGCACCCCGGGCGGAGCCGGTGAACGTCACCGACTGCCCCCGCACCGTCTGTCCGGCACCAGGGGTGAAGATCAGGGGGGCGGCGAAGTCCTCCTGCACCTGTGAGGTCGCCTTGAGGTACGCGTCGATCGAGGAGCGGTCGGCGTCGGGCCTCTCGCCACCGCTGCGGACGAAGCCGTACCTCGGCGCTATGCCGTCGATGAGGAAGTTGACGAGCCCCATCAGCACGGGGAGGTTCCGTCCCGTCACATGGGCGTGGTCCACGATGTGGGGGGAGTCGCTGAAGATGAAGTTGAGGTTCTCGTACCCGCCGAACAGCGCCAGGAAGGGCTCCACCTGGTCCTTGTACTGCTCGTCCTGGGGCGAGGAGAGCAGATAGATGTTCGCGGTCCGGTTCGCTCCCGCGCGCACCAGGCTCGGGATGGCGTCATCGATGATCATGGTGTTGCGCTCCGTGACCTCGCCCATCATGTGCTGTGCGATGGAGGGGTACTGGAGGACGTACGTACCGATGCGGAACTGCGGGACCATGGCCACGATGTTGCGGAAGCCGTACTTCAGGCCGAAGTAGAGAGCGGCGCTGCCGCCCTTGGAGCCGCCCCACATCGTGCACTGGTCACGCGTGAGCCCCAGGGATTCCAGCACGTTCGATATGAGGCCGGCGACCGACTGCTCCAGCCCGAAGTCCATGCCCTTGCACAGGTAGTAGCTGTTCTTGCCGTGGAACCGGTCGCGGATCCACAGCACGTTCGAGCGGAGGGTGTCGAAGACTCCGTTCGACCATCCGTAGTCACCGGGGACCGAGAAGTTGGCGAACACCACCACGAGGTGCTGATTGCCGTTTCTGGCGTGCGAGAAGCGGTATTCGACGGGATACGGGCCTGAGACGTCGATACCGGTGTGCGTTTCACGGCCTGGGGCTTTGGACACGGCGCGGGGACTCCTCTCTGGGGCCGGGACGTCGTACGCGACGCCTGCCAGGTCCCGGCGGCACAGGCGTCGACGAGCACTCGCGTGCGTTCCGGCAGGACTCAGGCATGCTTCACCGAGAACGAGAGGTCGTTGTCGTCGGTGATGTAGGCGACGGTCCGGTGGGCGACGCCCAGGTCCGTCCGGTCGACCGAGGACGGGAACCGGTCGGTGTGCTTGCGGCGGATGATGTCGCCGCCTATGCGCCCGACCCGCGCCGCCGGGACCCCCGCCCCGACCGAGATCCACAGGTCCCACAGGTCCGTGGCGCCGATACGGCGGGCCAGGAACTCCCGGTGCGGGACGGCGAACACGATGCCGCCGCCACCGGCCGGCTGGACCGGGACCGCGAACTCCACGGTGGCGTCGCTCCGGTGGCGCAGCACTGCCTGCGGCACGGCTCCGGGGGGCGGCGGCTGCGGAAGCAGCAGGTGCGCGAGGACACGGGTGCTTCCGGCCTCGACCGCCACCTGCTCGATCTCCGCGTGGGCGGCCCGGTACCACGTGCGCAGGGCGATGAAGTCGTCGATCGTGCGGTACGGGATGGCTGAGGAAACCCCCTGCGGGTCGAGCCAGGGGGCCTGGCCGCTGAGGTGCTGGGTCTCCACCCCCTCGGCCACGATCCGTTCGTCCGTCCCCTCCGGGGAGAGCAGCCTGAAGTCCCAGACTCCCTCGTGCGGGCGCAGCAGGCGGGGGTCGATCATGACCTCGGCCCAGAGCCTCCCCTTGGGGTCCTTGGTCAGGGGGCCGGGGACGACCGGGACGGTACGGAGCTCCGGGCTGTCACGCAGCTTGAGGCCCACCCCGTAACCGGCCGGCACCTCGCCGGTGACCTTGAGCCACAGCCGGAAGAGGCCGCTGGGATCGGCGCTGAGGCGCCCCTGCGGCGACAACCGGGAGACGGGCCGCACGTGCTGCCGGACCCGGCTGACGAGCAACCGGTCGAAGAGCTCCTCGTAGCGCTGGGCGATGACCTCGGGTGCGAAGCGGTACGAGTTCTGCCGGGCGGCCTCGCTCATCCGCAGACGCAGTTCGTCGTCGTTCATGACGGCGAGCAGCGCCTGGGCCACCGCGTCCGGATCACCGGGAGGCGCCAGATAACCGTCGATCCCGTGCTGGATGATCTCCCGGGGCCCCAGGGGGCAGTCGGTGGCCACGACCGGGAGACCGGCCTGCATGGCCTCGACGATGGTCATGCCGAACGACTCGTTGTCCGAGGTGACGGCCCCGATGTCGCCCTTGGCCCACTCGACCTCCATGGGCGCGTGCGCGCCCATGAGCCGGACGTGGTTGTAGAGACCGCGTTCCATCACGAGTTCGCGCAGGGACGCCTCCTCCTTCCCGGAGCCGTAGATCCTCAGGCTCCAGTCGGGCCGGGTGCGCACGACCTGCTCGAAGGCGCGTATGAGCACGTCGTAGCGCTTGACCTTGACGAGCCGACCGGCCGCGACCACGATCCGCTGGTTGCTCCGGGCGGGCTCCGCGGTGGGGGGTGTCACCGGGTTGGGGATGGACAGGATGCGGGAAGCGGCGTGCGGCAGGACCTGCCGGTAGATCTCCGCGTCGGCGTGGGACACGGTCACGAAGGCGTCCATGTCCGGGATGATCTGGTTCTGCCTCTCCCGCTGCTCGGGGATCTGCGAGTCGTGCGTCAGGTGCTCCTGACCGATCCTCAGGTAGTCCCGCTCACCGAAGTGCGACAGGTACATGAGCAGGACCGGCCGGGTGGCCACGACCGCCTCCGCGGTGGTCCGATCCAGGTACTGGCCTATCCGCTGGTCCGAGAGCGCGTTGTACAACTGGGAGAAGGAGGGGCTGCGGGGGCTCACCACGGAGGGCTGCCGGGACAGGGGGTGGTCCTTGTCCGCGCTGCCGGCCCGTATGTCGATCAGAGGAGTCAGCCTCACCCCTGGTTCGACGTTGCCCTGCGGAGTGTCACGGGTGCGGAAGATGGAGACGACCTCGACCTCGTGACGCCTTGCCAGGGCGCCGGCGAGGTTGAGGGTGGCGCTCACCGTGCCACCGATCCCGTAGGCGTCGTGGAGCAGAAAGGCGATCTTCACAGTCGTCGGTCTCCGAGGTCAGGCGGCGTCTGCCGCTGAGGAGGCGGGTCGGGGGCGTCGGAGCGCCGCGCGGGGCGGCCTTCGCGTCACACGATCACTCCCTCGTGGACACGGCGGTCGGTGAGGACCTGTGCGGCTCGCTGGCCCGGGAACACGGACCTGATCTGCGGGTGGGGCTGGGTCTCCGTCCGCGCCAGGGACTGATGGTGCGGCCCGGCCTCGTGATCAGGCTCCTGGTAGGTCGCCTGGGACCGGACGTCGTGGACGGGCTCCTGGTAGGTCGCCTGCGACCATGCCTCGTGGACGGGCTCCTGGTAGGTCGCCTGCGGCAGCATGGCCCGCATCGGCGTGCGGTTGTGCACGGCGTCCCGCGTGACGGCCGGCGCCTGCGCACTGCCGGGGTCGAGGTCTCCGCCGGCCACCAGGATGCGGTCCGCCAGTCGCGCCGAGGCGTACCCGTCGTCGAGGTCGCAGAACTCGTCCTGGAACCACCGGTAGCGGTCGGCGTACATCGCCTGGATGCGGTCGATGTCGCGTATCGCCGAGACGAGTTGCTCGGACTCGTACAGCAGGGGGCCGGGAGCGCTGCTCTCGAAGTCGAAGTAGAAGCCCCGCAGGGTGTCGCGGTAGTGGTCCAGGTCGTAGGTGAAGAACAGGATCGGGCGGCCCGTGTTGACGTGGTCGAACATCAGTGACGAGTAGTCGGTGATCATCACGTCGGTGATCAGGGACAGCTCCGCCATGTCCGGGTAGTCGGAGACGTCGAAGACGAAGCCGTCGCCGGCTCCGGGGACGGGGTCCACCACGTTCGGGTGCCGGCGCACCATCAGGACGTGGTCCCGGCCGAGTCTGGCCCGGGCGTCCTCCAGATCGATACGGAAGTCGAACTTGTACTTCCCGGGCGCGTAGAAATGGTCGTCGCGCCAGGTCGGGGCGTACATGACGACGCGCTTCCCCGGGGGCAGGCCGATGCGCTGCCTGATCTCGGCGGCACGTCGCTCCATTCCGGGGCGGCGCAGGATGTCGTTGCGGGGATAGCCGCACTCGACCATCTCCCCGGGGAACTGGAAGGCCCGCTTGAGGATCGGGGTGGAGAAGCTGTTGGGGGACACGAGCATGTCCCAGTTCTGCACCTCCTTCGCGACCCGCTCCAGGTAGCGCTGGTCGGCGAAGTGCACGGCTTCGATGTCGTGGCCGATCTTCTTGAGCGGGGTGCCGTGCCAGGTCTGCACGACGACCTGCTCGGGGCGCTTGACGAACCAGTCGGGGAGGTGGTTGTTGGCCACGACGTAGCGGGAGGTCGCCAGGGCTTCGTACCACTCCTGCGACCACATGCGCACGGGGCGGGCCGTCGGCGGTACCTGGACCTGGTCGTCGCGCACGACCCAGAGGTGTTCCAGGGCGGCTCCACGGCGGACCAGCTCCTCGTGGACCGCTCGTGGGCTGTCCGAGAACTGCGTGCCCTTGAAGGCGTCGAAGAGGACGGCCGGCCTGATCGGCTCACGGCGGGCCTGAGGGTAGTCCCTGGTACGCAGCAGCTTCTGCCGGTACGGCCCCCGGGCGTTCTCGGCCATCGCGGAGCGCACGAGCAGCGACAGCCGGTCGTACGCCTCGGCCTGGAGCTCGTATCCCCGGCCGCCTGCCTCGATCTCCTGCGGGAAGGTGCTGATGAGGCTCTGCTGGATCTTCATCATCAGGTCGGTCAGGCGCTGGTCCGGTGCCACCTCGGACGGGTCCTGGCGGCGCAGGAAGAAGTCCCACCGTCCGGCGGCGAGCGGGATGGCGCCGGCGAGGGTGCTCATCGCCGCGGGCGTGACCACGCAGCGGAAGACGTGCCCGTCCCACTCGATGGGCACGGCACGCTCGGCGCCGTGCGCGCGCGACCTGACCACCACGTGGGCCGCGATCCTGTCCGCGGGTGCCAGCAGATCCGCACAGGAGTAACGGCCGACGAGTTCGAGCGAACCGTCCTCGCGCCAGCAGTGGTCGGTCACCAGCGGCAGCGCGGCGCGCTCGAAGAGGACCACGTAGCCGGATCCGTTGCGGTGGACGACGATCTCCCGGTCGCCCTCCTCCGTCTGGAGGCCCGCGGGCATCCGGTAGTGGCCGTCGTCGGTGTCCTCGGCCATCACGGGGTACAGCGGCGTCTTGCGGCCCTCCACGTGCACCGTCGTCTTCCAGCCGTTGCTTCCCATGGTCCATGCCTGCGGTACGGACCCGTCGCCGGACCCGCGCGAGCCCGGCACCACGGTGCTCAGCGGGATCCGCGCGACGAAGGTGCACCACCCCTCGCCACCGGGCTGGAAGGACATCCAGGCGTCGTGCCGTCCGGCGCCGTTCATGCTCGTGACCCGGACCTTGCCCCACTCCGGGACCTTGGGCCCGAGGTACACGCCTCCGAGTTCGAGGTGCTGGCCCGTCACACGGTGGCGGGTGATGCGGCACCGGACCCGCTCGACACGGATCTTCAGGCCGCCCTGGACGAACAGCGGCACGATGCGCGTGTTCCTGTCGACGTAACGGGCCGGCGGGTTGGCGGCCGAACCCGCCCCTCCGCGTCCGATGCTCTTGTAGCGGAAGAGCCCACGGCTGAAGACCCCGGCCGCGACGTCCCACGTTCCCTCGACCCACTCCCCCTTCTTCTTGAGGCGCGTGGTGTCGAAACGGCTCTCGAACCCGGCCCAGTCGTAGCAGTAGCGGTTCTGGTTCGAGTACTCGGTGGCCTGCGGGTAGAAGGTGGTCTTCGCCAGGTTGACGAGCGTGCCGCCCGTCTTCTTGTTCCGCAGGGCCAGCATCTTGGTGGACATGTGCCGCTTGTGCACGTTGATGAAGCGCACGTAGGCCGAACCTGTCAGGGTCAGCCACTCCCCCGTCCACCGCGCCTCGGTGAGGGAACTGAACGGGGACAGTTCCTTGTCGAGCCGGTAGTCACGCTTGTAGAGGCCGGTGTCCCGGTTCCCCAGGTGGGGGTAGTTCAGGTACCGGCGGAACCTCCTGCGGACCGGCAGCGGGCCGCCCTTGCGCTCGAACTCCAGGACGTCCATGAGCTCGTCGAGGCGGCCCTGGTGGACCAGGAGCCACTTCACGCGGGCGTCGGCGGGGAGTTCCTCGATGATGTCGTCGTCCGCCTCGGACAGGAACTCCTGGGCCGAGTACATGAACGCGTCCCGGTACTCCTCGTCCGCGTCGGGGAGCACCTTGAGGTGGAGCATCAGGTCCGACTTCAGGCAGGCGAGATCGTACTTGCGCTTGTGGTCCCGGAACGAGCGTGAGCGGTGCTGGCCGAGGAAGCGGCTCACGGACTGCACCGCCGCGACGCGGTCCTGGAGGTTGCTGAGTTCGGTGTGCCGCTGGGTGATCGAGGGGGCGGCCCCGCCGTCCCGCCTGCGCCAGAAGTAGACGATGTCGCTGATGACGTCGACCTTGGCCGCCTTGAAGTGGGCGAACATGTTGACCCAGGAGTCCTCGTAGAGGACGCCTTCGGGGAACTGGATGAAGTGGTAGTCCCAGAAGCTCCGCCGGAACACCTTGTTCCAGACGGTGCGGTCGTAGATCAGCGCCTCGAAGCGGGTGATGTGGGTCCCCTTGCGGTCCCGCTGCATCGGTCCCTTGTGCAGGGGCGACTGCCACTTCTTCGTGGAGTTCATCATCTGGACGTTTCCCGAAACGAAGTCCGATCCGGATTCCGAGAGCGTCCGGATCAGCAACTCGTAGGCGTACTCGGGAATGACGTCGTCGCCGTCGGCGAACACCAGGAATTCGCCCTCGGGGTGCATGGCACGGAGACCCGTGTTGCGCGCGTGACCCGGACCGTGCGATTCCTGGCGAATCAGCCGGAAGCGTGAGTCGTCGGCACAGAACTGCTCGGCGATCGCTGTCGAGGTGTCCGTCGAACCGTCGTCGACCATGATCACTTCGAAGTCGCGGAACGTCTGCCGCGCGATGGACTCCAGGCACTCCGTGAGGTAGGTCTCAACGTCCTGAAAAGGGACGATGACGCTCAGACGGGGCCTGTCGGCCATAGCTCACACTCCAGTTCGAGGCAGGAGAAAGCCTGCGCCATACCGACTACAACTTCCGCGCACCGACCGGCCTCGAGTCGTCATCGACCCGCGACCGGCCACCCCCCGTCGAGCGCTTGCGGCCCAGCTCTCGAACGTCGCTTCAGTGCCAAATCTTAAGTGAACATTAAAGGATGTCAACGTGGTGATTATGTGCAAGATCGCGCTCAATGCTCGACAGAGACGCGTGACACACGTCATACTGCTCGGCGCACAACCATCCCCGCCGCTCATCGATCGTTCTCGACGGGCCGGAGATGTCTCTCCGGAGCAGGCGGTCCGGCCTTCCGCCCGGCCTGGCGTCAAAAGGTCCGCCACTCCGAGAGCGACAGGCCCGGTTCATCGGTCTGCTGGGCGAACCGCGGGGCCCCGTCCTCACCGACGAGCGCGATGACGAGTCTGCCGAAGGCGTCCTGCGCGAGCGCGGGGGCGGCGACACACCGCACGCCCGTGTCGGACCACCACATGCCGTTGCCCTCGTCCTCGGTGACGCACACTCCCACCACGGCGGTTCCCTCGGCTCCCTGGTGGGCCAGCACCGTGCAGTCGTAGCCGTCCAGGAACGCCCGGGCGGCGGCGTGGGGGCCTTCGCCCGGGGCGCCGCCGAGAGCCATGGGCCACCCGCCCGCCCGGTAGGCCACCACTCCGCGGCCCCCCTGGTCGGTCCAGTAGAACGTGGGCCGGTCCGGGCCGGTCTCCAGGACGGCCAGCGTGCCCGGCGCGACCGCCAGACGTGACGGCCGGCCGTCTCCCAGCCCCCCGCCCGGCTCCCGCTGGAACCAGTGCAGCGTCCCTTCGGTAGTGGTGGCGAAGAGCTCCATGCGCCCGGAGGACAGGGCGATGGCCGCGAGGGGGCCCTCGATGCCGTCGACGCCCTTGCGATCCTCCCAGCCGCGCCACTTGCCGTCGCTCTGCTCGCGCCGCAGACTCAGGCCGCCGTCCGCGGTGCGGACGAAGATGTGCACCATGCGCGAAGCCGCCACCACGACCACGGGCCGGCCGAGCCGGCTCCCCTGCTCGGCGTCCTTGTGCGGGTTGCCCAGCGAACGCCACTGGGTGACCGGCCGCCCCGACTGGTACTGGATGGCGTACACGACGTCGACGGCGGCCCGCCGGTCGGCGTTCCCACGCTCACGGCGCCCGACGAAGTGGACGTACGCGCTGTCGTCCTGGGTGACGGACAGATCCGTGAGACCCGGCACAGGTATGAGCTCGGGGTCTCCCCAGTCGAGTCGCCCGGGCCGGCTTTCGGTCCAGCGCCGGAGGCCCCCCTCCGCGGACGCGTACGCCGTCAGGCGCCCTTCCCTGCCCCGGGTGAGCCAGATGCCCTGCAGCACTCCTGCGCCGGGAGCGACCTTCGAGGTCGCGCGGGCACCTTGTCCGAGCATTTTCCGCAGTCACCTCTCCAGGCGTCCGGCGCATCGCGCATGATTTCGAATCTGGCCCATCCTAGACCCTCACATGAGAGAGTTTTGAGTGGCCGAAGCGCGACGGCCCACCGCTCGCGGCTCGTCCCGTGGAAGCGCGACGTGGCGTGAGCCGGGCCCCACAGCGCTCGTACAGGCGCACGACGGACTGTCTATAGTGCTACCCACACCGAAGTCGGACCGGTTCCTCCCCCCACCCGAGTCCAACCCGCCCCACAGCCCTACCGGGCCGCGAGAACAAGGGACTCGAACAGGATGAGCAACGACGTCATGCCTCCGGGCGGGCGCGCCTCACGCCGGAGTGGATCCTCCGCGCGGGGCCGCAGGAACAAGCCCAAGCGCCGCCGCGGCCTCAAGATCACGCTCGGGGTCCTGCTCGTGCTGCTGCTCGCGGGCGGCGGCACCGCGTACTGGATGTACCAGGACCTCGACGGCAACATCAAGGGCGTCGACATCGACAAGGCGCTCGGTGAGGACCGCCCGGAGAAGCTGCCCACCACCGGCCAGAACCTGCTCGTGCTCGGCTCCGACTCGCGTGCGGGAGCGGAGAACAAGGAGCTGGGCGGGGGCGCCGACGTCGGCGGGGCGCGGTCCGACACCACGATGGTGGTGCACATACCCGAGGGCCGGTCCGAGGCCGTCGCCGTGTCCATCCCGCGCGACACCCTGGTGACCCGGCCGGTGTGCACGAAGGCCGACGGCACGGAGCTGCCCGAGAAGAAGCGGGAGATGTTCAACGCCGTCTACTCGCTCGCCGGCCCCGCCTGCGTGGTCAAGACCGTGGAGAAGATGTCCGGGGTCCGGATCGACCACTACCTGGAGATCAACTTCGCCGGGTTCAAGGACCTGGTCGACGCCATAGGCGGAGTGACCGTCGACGTCGAGGAGCCCATCCACGACAAGGCGTCCGGGCTCGACCTGACGGCGGGTGAGCACAAGCTGAACGGCACCGAGTCCCTCGCCTACGTGCGCACCCGGCACGGCGTCGGCGACGGCAGCGACCTGGGCCGCATCGGGCTGCAGCAGCAGTTCCTGCTGGCGTTGCTGAAGGAGGTCAAGTCCCAGGACCTGCTGGGCAGTCCCACGACCACGTACAAGATCGCGAACTCCGCCACCAAGTCGCTCACCACCGACGAGGGGCTCGCGTCCCTCACCTCGCTCAGCGAGTTCGCCCGCTCGATGAACGGCGTCGATCCCTCCACCATGGAGACGATCATGCTTCCGGTGGCGTACGACACGATCGACCCGAACCGCGTGGTGGCCGCCGACCCCCAGGCCGGCGCGCTGTGGAAGGCGATCCGGACGGACGGCACGATCCCGGAGTCGGCGAAGAAGTCCCCCGCCACCGGCGGCTGATCCCTGTGTCACCCTGCGGGGGTGACGAACGAACAGGGCCTGGTCGTGGTGGACGCGGCGAACGTCGTCGGGTCGGTGCCGGACGGCTGGTGGCGGGACCGGCGGGGAGCGGCCGAGAGGCTGCGGGACTCGCTGGTCCCCTTCGCCTCGGCCGGCCTCCCCGGGCTCCCCGGACCGCTGGAGATCGTGCTCGTCGTCGAGGGCGCGGCCGCGGGGGCCGGCTCCGTCCCGGGGGTGCGGGTGGAGGCCGCCCCGGGTGAGGGCGACGACCTCGTCGTCGAGCTGGTGGCCGCCGGGAGCGGAGCGGGCCGGGACTGCCTCGTCGTCACGGCCGACCGGGGGCTGCGGCGGCGGGTCGAGGCGTACGGGGCCCGGTGCGCGGGCCCTCGCACGGTACGTCCGCTGCCGCCCCGCCCCCGGGACGTGACGTGACGGGTCAGGACGCCTTCGCCATACGGCTGTTGCGGCGCCCGTAGAGGAAGTAGATGACCACGCCGATCACCATCCAGATCCCGAACCGCAACCACGTCTCCGCCGGCAGGTTCAGCATCAGCCAGACCGAGGCGGCCACCGACACGATCGGGAGCAGCGGGACCCACGGGGTGCGGAAGGCACGGTGGAGCTCGGGGCGGGTCCGGCGCAGGACGATGACGCCGAGGGCGACGACCACGAACGCGAAGAGCGTGCCGATGTTCACCAGGGTCGCCAGCTCGTTGATGCTCGTGAAGCCGGCCACGATCGCGATGACCACTCCGAGGAGGATCGTCGGCCGGTACGGGGTGCCGAAGCGCGGGTGCGTGACGGAGAAGAAGCGCGGGAGCAGCCCGTCGCGGCTCATCGCGAAGAACACGCGGGTCTGGCCGAGCAGCAGGATCATGCAGACGGTGGTGAGCCCGACCGCGGCGCCGAAGCTGATGACGCCGGCGTAGAAGGGGTGCCCCACGGCTTTGAACGCGTCGGCGAGCGGGGCGCTGACGGAGAGTTCGGAGTAGTTCTGCATGCCGGTCACGACGATCGACACGGCGACGTAGAGCAGCGTGCAGATCACGAGTGAGGCGAGGATGCCGCGCGGCATGTCCCGCTGCGGGAGCTTCGTCTCCTCGGCCGCGGTGGCCACGACGTCGAAGCCGATGAAGGCGAAGAAGACGATGGACGCGGCGGTGAAGATGCCCATGACGCCGAAGTTCGTCGGCTCGTATCCGAAGATCAGCTGGACCAGCGGTGCGTCCAGGCCCGCGCCGCCGGTCTGTTTCTCGGCCTCGGGGATGAAGGGCGAGTAGTTGGCCGCGTCGATGAAGAAGAGCCCGGCGATGATCACGATGGCGACGACCACCAGCTTGATGGCGACGACGACCGTGGTCACCCGGGCGGACAGCTTCATCCCGAGGACGAGGATGACGGTCAGGATCAGCACCAGGGCGAACGCGAGGATGTCGAAACCGAACCCGCTCGCCACGTCGGGGCCGGAGAGCGCCTCGGGCATCGTCCATCCGATGTTGTCCAGGAGCGAGCGGACGTATCCGGACCAGCCGACGGCCACGACCGCGGTGCCCAGCGCGAACTCCAGCACCAGGTCCCAGCCGATGATCCAGGCGACGAGCTCCCCGAGGGACGCGTAGGAGAAGGTGTACGCCGATCCGGCCACCGGGACGGTCGAGGCGAACTCGGCGTAGCAGAGGGCGGCCAGGGCGCAGACGACACCGGCCGCGACGAAGGCCAGCGCGGTGGCCGGGCCCGCCGTCTCCTTGGCGACCTTTCCCGTGAGGACGAAGATGCCGGTGCCGATGATGACGCCGACCCCGAAGACCGTGAGGTCCAGCGCGGACAGCGACTTCTTCAGGGCGTGTTCCGGCTCTTCGGTATCGCGGATGGACTGTTCGACCGTCTTGGTCCGGAACAGCCCCTTCCCGCTGGGGGGCGTGTCATGCTGCGTGCTCACCGGCGTACCTCCACGCACTCGTCGTGCACGCCATGATTCGGACCCGGGCGCCCCGGGCAGCCCCGGCCCGGCCCGATTTCACGCGAATGGGCCGGTCCGACCACCCGTACAGGGTGGGCGGCCGGCCCAACGGGGAGCGCGGACGGATCAGTCGCGGACGGGCTCCACGGCCCGGCTCTCGTACCGCCCGTCGAGCTTGGCGACGAGGCCCGTCACCTGGCGGGCGATGTCCGGGGCGGTCAGCCCGATCTCCGCCATGACCTCCTTGCGGGAGGCGTGGTCGAGGAAGACCGGCGGGATGCCGAAGTCGCGCAGGGGTACGTCCACGTCGGCGTCACGCAGGGCCTGGGCGATGGCGGAGCCGACGCCGCCCGCCCTGCTGTTGTCCTCGACGGTCACGACGACCCGGTGCCGGGCGGCGAGGGGGGCGAGGGCCTCGTCGACGGGCTTGACCCAGCGGGGGTCGACCACGGTGGTGGAGATGCCCTGGGCGTCCAGCAGGCCGGCGATCTCCAGGCACATCGGGGCGAGCGCCCCGACGGAGACCAGGAGGACGTCGGGCCCGTCCGTGCGCGCCGTGCGCAGGATGTCCATGCCGCCCGCCGTGCCGACGGCCTTGACCGCCGGGCCGACGGCGCCCTTGGAGAAGCGGACGACGGTCGGGGCGTCGTCGACGTCGACTGCCTCGCGGAGCTGGGCGCGGACCTGGTCGGCGTCGCGCGGGGCGGCGATGCGCAGGGTGGGGACGCACTGGAGGATCGACATGTCCCACATGCCGTTGTGCGAGGCGCCGTCCGTGCCGGTGACCCCGGCCCGGTCCAGGACGAAGGTCACGCCGCACTTGTGCAGGGCGACGTCCATGAGGACCTGGTCGAAGGCGCGGTTGAGGAAGGTGGCGTAGACCGCGAAGACGGGGTGGAGCCCGCCGGTGGCCAGACCCGCCGCGGAGACCGCGCCGTGCTGTTCGGCGATCCCGACGTCGTAGATCCGGTCCGGGAAGGCATCCTCGAACTTGCCGAGGCCGACCGGCTGGAGCATGGCGGCCGTGATGGCGACGATGTCCTCGCGCTCGTGGCCGAGCTTGACCATCTCCTCGCCGAAGACGGAGGTCCAGTCGAGTCCGGAGGTGGAGGTGGGCAGGCCGGTGTCGGGGTGGATCTTGCCGACGGCGTGGAAGCGGTCCGCCTCGTCCTGGAGGGCCGGGGTGTAGCCGCGGCCCTTCTCCGTGATGCAGTGGACGATGACGGGGCCGCCGAAGCGCTTGGCCCTCTGGAGCGCCGATTCCAGTGCCTCGATGTCGTGGCCGTCGATCGGGCCGACGTACTTGAGGCCGAGGTCCTCGAACATGCCCTGCGGGGCGATGAAGTCCTTGAGGCCCTTCTTGGCGCCGTGCAGGGTCTCGTAGAGCGGCCTGCCGACGACGGGCGTGCGCTCCAGGAGGTCCTTGCCGCGGGCCAGGAACCGCTCGTAGCCGTCGGTGGTGCGCAGGGTGGCGAGGTGGTTGGCGAGGCCGCCGATGGTGGGCGCGTACGAGCGCTCGTTGTCGTTGACGACGATGACGAGGGGCCGGTCCTTGGCGGCGGCGATGTTGTTCAGCGCCTCCCAGGCCATGCCGCCGGTCAGGGCGCCGTCACCGATGACCGCGACGACGTGGTCGTCCTTCGCCAGGATCTCGTTGGCCTTGGCGAGGCCGTCGGCCCAGCCGAGGACCGTCGAGGCGTGCGAGTTCTCGATGACGTCGTGCGGGGACTCGGCGCGGGAGGGGTATCCGGAGAGCCCGCCCTTGCTCTTGAGCTTCGAGAAGTCCTGCCGGCCGGTGAGCAGCTTGTGCACGTAGCTCTGGTGGCCGGTGTCGAAGAGGACCTTGTCCTGCGGGGACTCGAACACCCGGTGCAGGGCGATGGTCAGCTCGACCACGCCCAGGTTGGGGCCGAGGTGGCCGCCGGTCTTGGACACCGCGTCGACGAGGAAGGTGCGGATCTCCTCGGCGAGCTGGTCCAGCTGCTCGAGGCTGAGCCGGTCCAGGTCGCGCGGTCCCCCGATGCGGGTCAGCAGGTCCACCCGTGCCTCCTTGCGTTTGAGCTGGTCGAGCGTGCCGATCCGATGAGTCTAATGTTCCCCGGACGCCGCCGGTCATCCGGCGGCTCTTTCCGCCACGCCGTCCGGGGGCGGCCGGACGCGCACGTGCCCGGCATCGCGGACGATGCCGGGCACATGTGCGCAGGTGCGGCGGTCAGGCGCGGCCCGCGGTCTTCTGCGTCTTGCGGGTGATGGAGTCGATGACGACCGTGATGAGAAGAACAGCACCGGTGATCATGTAGTTGATCGGTGTGGCGATGCCCTCGAGCGCCAGGCCGTACTGGATCGAGACGATCACCATGACACCGAGCAGCGCGTTCCAGGTGCGGCCCCGGCCGCCGAAGAGGCTGGTGCCGCCGATGACGGCCGCGGCGATGACGTTCATCAGGAGGTCGCCGCCGCCGGAGCCCTGGTTGGCCGCCGCGATCTTGGAGGCCCAGAACAGGCCGCCGATCGCCGCGAACGTGCCGGCGATGGCGAAGACGGAGATCCGGATGGCGGTGACGTTGATGCCGGCCCGGCGGGACGCCTCGACGCTGCCGCCGAGCGCGAAGATCTTCCGGCCGTAGGAGGTGCGGCGCAGGACGAAGTCCGTGCCGACCAGGACGACGAGGAAGAGCACCAGGGCCAGCGGGAGACCGCGGTACTGGTTGAACATGAACGCCGCGCCGAAGGAGAACACGGCGAGGACGACGGTGCGGACCACGATGTCGACGAGCGGACGCGACGGGATGTTCGCGGCCTCACGGCGCCTGGTGTCCAGGAACGCGGAGAGGAAGTAGCCGATCACCGCGACGGCGGCGAGGCCGTAGGCGGCGGCGACGTCCGAGAAGTAGTACGTGGTCAGCTTGCCGACGACGCCGTCGCTGTCCAGGTTGATGGTGCCGGTGTCGCCGAGCAGCTGGAGCATGAAGCCCAGCCAGAACAGCAGACCGGCCAGGGTGACGGCGAAGGCGGGGGCGCCTATCCGTGCGAAGAAGAAGCCGTGGATCGCGCCGATGACCGCGCCGCTGACGATCGCGATGAGGACGGCGAGCCACTCGTTCATGCCGTGCGTGACGCTGAGCACCGCGACCACGGCACCGGAGACACCGCTGACGGAGCCGACCGAGAGGTCGATCTCGCCGAGGAGCAGCACGAAGATGATGCCGACGGCCATCATGCCGGTGGCGACCATCGTCACGGCGATGTCGCTGACGTTCTTCGCCGAGAGGAACTCGGAGTTCAGGCTCTGGAAGACGACGCAGATGATGATCAGGCCGATGACCACGGGGATCGAGCCGAGGTCACCGCCGCGCATCTTGCGCTTGAACTCGGTGAGGTAGCCACCGAGGCCCTGCTCGCGCACGAGGAGGCGGGGGTCGACCGCGGTGTCGGCGCCCTTGGCCGCCTCCGGGTTGACCACTACGGTGGACGTCTTGTCGGTTGTCACTTCTGGGCCTCCGCGTTGCGCGCCGCACGACGGGTCACGGCGTTCTCCGTGGCGCCCGTGATTGCGGAGATGATCTCTTCCTGCGAGGTGGTCTTCACGTCGAAGACCCCGTTGTTCCGGCCCAGCCGGAGCACGGCGACCTTGTCGGCGACGGCCTTCACATCGGCCATGTTGTGGCTGATGAGGATGACCGCGTGGCCCCGCTCGCGCAGCCGCTCGACGAGGTCGAGGACCTGCGCGGTCTGCTCGACGCCGAGGGCGGCGGTGGGCTCGTCGAGGATGACGAGCTGGGGCTCGCCCAGCATCGAGCGGGCGATCGCGACCGTCTGGCGCTGACCGCCGGAGAGCGACGCGATCGGGATGCGGACGCTCGGAATCCGGATCGACAGCGTGCTGAGGAGCTCGCGGGAGCGGCGCTCCATCTCGACCTCGTCGAGGATGCCGAACTTGCGGATCTCCCGGCCGAGGTAGAGGTTGCCGACGACGTCGATGTTGTCGCAGAGCGCGAGGTCCTGGTAGACGGTCGCGATCCCGAGGTTCTGGGCGTCGTGCGGCTTGTTGATCTGTACCGGCCGGCCTTGCCACTCGATGACACCGTCATCGATGGGGTGCACCCCGGCGATCGTCTTGACCAGCGTTGATTTACCGGCGCCGTTGTCACCCACCAGGGCGACCACCTCGCCGGCGTGGACCTCAAGCTCTACGTCGGTGAGCGCCTGGACGGCACCGAATCGCTTGGAGACCCCTCGCAACGCCAACACGGGCGTAGCGGACACGTGAACCATCTCCTTCGCCGCCTGACCCGGCGGGGATGCCGCGCCTGGGGGAAGGCGCGGTGGGTTGAGCAGAAGAATTGAGGAAGAGTCCCGAAGCGTTCCGTCCGGCGCCCCGCCCGGTAGCGGGACAGTTGGTGGGCGGGGCGCCGGACAGGCGTGGGGGGCGTGCGGGCCGCCCGGGAGGGGGGGCGGGCGGCCGGGGGCGTAGGTCAGGCCCGCGGCGGTGCGGGGGGGCGC
>NZ_JBEXWB010000064.1:0-22818 GCF_040629645.1 Streptomyces sp. NPDC005899
GACCGGTCATGGTCCCGGGCGGCGCCGCGGCTCGGGGCGCGCCCCCCTCACCGGACACCGGCGCGGGGGCGCGTGGCTCAGTCCGCGATCGGCAGGTAGACCCTGTTCCCGGCTGCCGCGAACTCCCTGGACTTCTCGGCCATGCCGGCCTCGATCTCCTCCTGCCCGCCACCGTGTTCACGCCGGATGTCGTGCGAGATCTTCATCGAGCAGAACTTCGGACCGCACATCGAGCAGAAGTGGGCCGTCTTCGCCGGCTCGGCGGGCAGTGTCTCGTCATGGAACTCCCGCGCCGTGTCCGGGTCGAGCGCCAGGTTGAACTGGTCCTCCCACCGGAACTCGAACCGGGCGTCCGACAGCGCGTCGTCCCACTCCTGCGCCCCCGGGTGCCCCTTGGCGAGGTCGGCCGCGTGTGCGGCGATCTTGTACGTGATGACGCCGGTCTTCACGTCGTCGCGGTTCGGCAGGCCCAGGTGCTCCTTGGGAGTGACGTAACAGAGCATCGCCGTCCCCCACCAGGCGATCATCGCCGCGCCGATACCCGACGTGATGTGGTCGTACGCGGGCGCGATGTCGGTGGTCAGCGGGCCGAGCGTGTAGAACGGGGCCTCCTCGCAGATCTCCTGCTGGAGGTCGATGTTCTCCTTGATCTTGTGCATCGGCACGTGGCCCGGGCCTTCGACCATCGTCTGGACGCCGAACCGCTTGGCCACGGAGTTCAGCTCGCCGAGCGTGCGCAGTTCGGCGAACTGGGCCTCGTCGTTGGCGTCGGCGATGCAGCCCGGCCGGAGTCCGTCACCGAGCGAGTACGTCACGTCGTAGGCCGCGAGGATCTCGCAGAGCTCCTCGAAGTGCTCGTACAGGAACGACTCCTTGTGGTGCGCGAGACACCAGGCCGCCATGATCGATCCGCCGCGGGAGACGATGCCGGTCTTGCGACGGGCCGTCAGGGGGACGTACGGCAACCGCACGCCGGCATGCACCGTCATGTAGTCGACGCCCTGCTCCGCCTGCTCGATCACGGTGTCCTTGTAGATCTCCCAGGTCAGCTCCTCGGCCCGGCCGTCGACCTTCTCCAGCGCCTGGTAGAGGGGCACGGTGCCGATCGGCACGGGCGAGTTGCGCAGTACCCACTCGCGGGTGGTGTGGATGTTCCGGCCCGTGGACAGGTCCATGACCGTGTCGGCGCCCCATGTGGTGGCCCACGTCATCTTGTCCACCTCCTCCTCGATGGAGGAGGTGACCGCGGAGTTGCCGATGTTGGCGTTCACCTTCACCAGGAACCGCTTGCCGATGATCATCGGCTCGATCTCGGGGTGGTTGACGTTGGCCGGCAGCACGGCCCGGCCCGCAGCGATCTCCTCGCGCACGACCTCCGGTGCGACGTTCTCCCGGATCGCGACGTACTCCATCTCCGGGGTGATCTCGCCCCGGCGTGCGTACGCGAGCTGGGTGACCGGGCTGCCGTCCCGGCTGCGCCGCGGTCGGCGCGGGCGGCCGGGGAAGACCGCGTCGAGGTTGCGGAGCCCCTCGCCGGGCTCCCGGCCCCCGGCGGACGGGGAGGACCCGCCACGCGGCGCGGTGTGCTTGAGCCCGTCGTCCTCGGGGCGCGCGGGGCGGCCCGCGTACTCCTCGGTGTCCCCGCGGGCGATGATCCAGTTCTCCCGCAGGGGCGCGAGGCCCCGACGGACATCGGTCTCGGTCGAGGGGTCGGTGTAGGGCCCGGACGTGTCGTACAGCGTCACGTCCTTGCCGTTGGTGAGGTGCACCTGACGGACAGGCACCCGGAGGTCCGGGCGCGAGCCCTGGACGTACCCCTTGTGCCAGCCGATGGACTTCCCGGCCTCGGTGCTCTGCGCGTTCCGCGCCGAGGCAGGCGTGCGTGCGTCCGCTGTGGTCATGAGACCTACTCCCTACGCCGGCATTACCCGGTAACAGGTTCGGCGGTCGGCGCAGCGTGTCCCGTAAGGAGTTACGGAGGTCAGCGCCCTCTCAGCCCGGTGCTCCGAGCTCCCGCGTGTACAAAGGCGTCCCCACGCTAGCCCGCTTCCTGGCGTGCTGGCCAGAGGGCCCCTCCCGTTCTTGGGATGATCGCCGGGTGACGTCCCCCGGAATCCCCCCCGAACCCCACGGCCACGCGGCAGGCAGTACCCAAGGTCATGCGCATGGTCATACACACAGCCATGGACCCGCCGCGCCCGTGTCGGTCCACCTGCGCAAGGTCATCGCCGCGGTCCTGATCCCCTTCGCCACCGCGGTCCTCGTCGGCCTCGTGGCGTTCTGGCCCGGCAGCGCGCCCTCGCACGAGCGCACCGGTGTCGGTTTCGACCGTCAGACCCAGGAGGGCCGGGTGGTGAAGGTCGTCAGAGCCGACTGCGCGGACCTCAACGCCGCCCAGGTACCCCCGACCGGTGACACCTCCACACCGTCCGGCCGCGAGGCGGTCGCCGAGCAGTCCGGCCGGTGCGCGAAGGCCACGGTCGAGGTGACGAGCGGGAAGGACGAGGGGCGCACCTTCGTCGAAGTCGTCCAGCCCGACGCTCCCCGCCAACTGCGCGAGGGCCAGGGGGTGGTCGTGGCCTACGCACCGGACGCGCCCCGGGACCTCCAGTACTCGGTGACGGACGTCGACCGTACGTTCCCGATGGCACTGCTGGCCGGGATCTTCGCGCTCGCCGTGGTGGTCGTGGGCAGGCTGCGGGGGCTGATGGCGCTGATCGCGCTCGCCGTCTCGTTCGCCGTGCTGACGCTCTTCATCCTGCCGGCGATCCTGCAGGGGGCCAATCCGCTGGTCGTCGCGGTGATCGGGGCGAGCGCCATCATGCTGATCGCCCTCTACATGTGCCACGGCCTCACGGCCCGCACCTCGGTCGCCGTCATCGGCACGCTGATCTCACTGCTGTTGATCGGGCTGCTGGGCTCCCTCTTCATCGGCTGGGCGAGCCTGACGGGCAACACCGACGACAACACCGGCCTCATCCACGGGCTGTATCCGGGCATCGACATGAGCGGGCTGCTGCTGGCCGGAGTGATCATCGGATCGCTGGGCGTGCTCGACGACGTGACCGTCACCCAGACGTCCGCGGTCTGGGAACTGCACCAGGCGGACCCGGCCATGGGCGTGCGAGGGCTCTACCGCGCGGGCATCAGGATCGGACGCGACCACATCGCGTCGGTGGTCAACACGCTGGTACTCGCGTACGCGGGCGCCGCACTGCCCCTGCTGCTCCTCTTCTCGATCGCCCGGAGCAGTGTGGGGGCGGTGGCCGGCAGCGAACTGGTCGCGGAGGAGATCGTCCGGACCCTCGTCGGGTCGATCGGCCTGGTCGCGTCGGTGCCCGTGACGACGGTGCTCGCGGCGCTGGTCGTCTCCGCGGACCGCACGGGGCCCGGCGCGGAAGCCGAGATTCCCGCACCCGCGCGGACCGGGAGGGGGCGGGTTCCCGCACCCGCGCGGACCGGGAGGGGGCGGCGCCGCAAGGCCTGACCGGAGGCACCGGGCACCCGCCCCCGGATACCGGGGCCGGTGGTCGTCCGGCGCCGGGCGTGCAGCCGGTCGCACCCGTTCAGCCGGCGTTCTGCTCCTTGGCGAGGATCCGGCCCAGTGCCTCTTCCAGGTTGCCGTCGAAGTCACCCAGCGTGTGCTCCTGCCCCAGCGGTACCAGCTTGTCCGTACGGTCGAGAAATGCCACAAGAGGTGCCGTGCCGGCACGGAACATAGCCCTGTCCGCGCCGACCTGGAGACGGATGTGCACATCGGAGAGCCCCTCGGGCTCCGTCGGCGCGATGTGCACATCGCCGTCACCGCTGGGGCTGTTGAGGCCGTCGAGCAACAGCTCACGGCCGAACGCCCAGGTGACGGGTGCGTCGCCGGGCAGGTGGAAGGTCATCCGGATCGCGTACGGATCACCCACCTCGTACCGGAGCTCCACCGGGATACGGAAAGCAAGCTCCTCGGAGACGAGAAAGCTCATCATGACCTCTGCTTGAACCGACTCGCGCATCGTCCAACCCCGCAGTAGATGAATCTGGCCAGGAATGATCCCCCATGGCCCTATTGACGCCATCGTGATGCACGCGATAGCGGATCACAAGGAGTGATTTTTCAGATACTGATAGAGAACACGAACGAGCGCAAGAGAGTGGTGACTTCGCAGCGTAGTTGTTCGACTGCGGGGAGCAACCGTTCTTCTTCGTCCAGGGGGAGAGAAACAGCCATCGCCGCTACGGAGCACCCGACCGTGATCGGAATGGCGGCGCAGACCGTCCCCAGCGCGTATTCCTGCCGTTCGACGACGGGCTCCGTGCGCTTCATCGCCCTCAGACGATCGAGGAAGGCACGACGGTCCCGAACGGAGTAGCGCGTCAGCTGCCGAACGGGGTACCGGTCCAGGTGGTCCTCGCGCGCACGCTCGTCGAGCTGCCCCAGCAGACACTGGCCCAACGCGTGGGCGTGGCCCGTCTCCGGGAACGCGGCCCACTCACGCACGGCAGGGAACGCCGGTGTGTCGGCCACCGCGACCAGCTCCATCTCGCCGTCCCGGTACAGGGCGCAGTACACAGGGGCCTCGATGACATCCGCCCAGCGCGCCAGTGACTCGACGATCACGCCCGGCCTCGGGGTGGCGGAGCGGCCGCCCCCCAGGCGTTCCGTGGCGGCACCGAAGAGGAAGACGCCATTCTCCCGGCGCAGATAACCCTCGTGGGTCAGCGTGCGCAGGAGATGGTAGGCGGTGGGAAGGGGCAGGCCCGCCTCCCGCGCGAGTTGCTTCGCCGGCGCACCGTCCCGATGGGTGCCCACAGCCTCCAGCAGTCTCAACGCCCGCTGAACCGAAGCGATCAACGTCGGAACAGCGGTACTCGATGCCGTGGTCACAGGTCACCCCCGGACATGGTGACGGGCGCTCAGCCCTCCCGAGGGGGCCACCCCCACGGGCCCGCCGCGAGCCTGGGTCCGGAAGACCGGACGGTCGCACAAACCACTGAGCAGGATGGTGACGGTCTGTCATATCCCAGCCGCGGCAGCGGTACGCAACTGTATCGGCACGCTCGGCTACGAGTGGAGTTTCGCGGCGTACTTAGCTCAGCTGGGCTAATCAACCCACCGGCGGTCCACTTCCTGCCCGCGGAGCGCCCGGACCAGGGGCGCCGCTTCGGGGCGGTCCGGCGCTGGGGCCCGGGCCGGCGCCCCGGGCCCGGCCCCTACCAGTCGCCGCGCGAGGAGGACGCCGTGAACTTGCGCACGACGAAGACCAGACCACCGACCAGGACGACGAAGACCAGCACCTTGAACAGCAGCCCGATGACGAACCCGACCACACTGGCGATCAGGCCGCCGAACACGACGATCGCGATGAGCGGCACCGCGATCCACTTCACCCACCAGGGCATTCCCGCGAAGAGCTCCCGCATGGCCATCGTCCTTACCTCGGTCCGTGAGTTCCTGCTCCGATGCTAGGGGCGCGGCACCGCCCCGCGGGGGCCGGGAGCCCTTGGAGTCCCCTGAACGATCCCCTAGGGACCCCGGGGGGCTGCGGTCAGCTCTCCGGCGGAGAGAAGACCACCATCACCCGGAGGTCCTCGGTGATGTGGTGGAACTTGTGGGCGGCTCCGGCCGGCACGTAGACGACGCTCCCCCTGGCCACCTGGGTGGTCTCCGTGCCGACCGTGAGGGACGCGCGCCCGCTGACGACCAGGTAGACCTCGTCCTGCTTGTGCGGTCGCTGGGGATCGAGCTCGCCGGCGTCCAGCGCGTACAGGCCCACGGACATGTTGCGCTCCCGGACGAACTGCAGATAGGCGCCGTCGTTGGCGGCGCGCTCCGCCTCCAGTTCGTCCAGTCTGAATGCCTTCATCGTCCGTCCGCCCCTCGCGCCGCTCTCGTCCACTCCGCCGGTGCAGGCCACCGATCATGTCTGCCACGATCAGACACATGAAGAATTTCGTAGTCAAGACGCTCGCCAACGCGGGCGCGCTGGCTGTGGCCATCTGGCTGCTCGACGACATCACCCTGACCGGTGACGACACGGGTCGCGAGGTGCTCACACTGATCGTGGTGGCCCTGCTGTTCGGGCTGGTCAACTTCGTCGTCAAGCCGGTGGTGCAGCTGCTCACGCTTCCGCTGTTCATCCTGACGCTCGGGCTGATCACCCTGGTGGTCAACGCTTTGATGCTGATGCTCACCTCATGGCTCGCCGGTGTCCTCGACCTGGACTTCCACGTCGACGGTTTCTGGACCGCGGTCCTGGGCGGACTGATCATCTCGGTCGTGTCCTGGGCCCTCGCCGTGGCCCTCCCCGACGAGGACTGACCGATGCCCTCCTGGCACAGTGCAGAGCGGACCGGTGAACGCCGGGAGAGAGCGAGGGAATCAGCGATGAACACCACTGGCGACGGAACCCGTGCCGTACGGGCGGGGCTGCCCGAACCGGAGCAGTTCGGCCCCACCCTGCCCGGACCGGTCTTCGCGGCGCACTTCCACCTGTCCGGCGAACCGGTGGGCCCGTACACCTACGGGCGCGAGACGAACCCGACCTGGACCCACCTGGAGCGGGCCATCGGCGAGCTGGAGGCACCGGGGGAGCCGGTCGGGACGACGGTCTTCGCCTCCGGCATGGCAGCCGTCTCGGGCGTGCTGCTCTCCCAGGCACGCACCGGCGACATCGTGGTCCTGCCGGAAGACGGTTACCAGGCACTCCCCCTGGTGAGGGAGCAGCTGGAGGCATACGGGGTCGAGGTGCGCACCGCGCCGACGGGTGGCGACGCACAGTTGGAAGCCCTCGACGGGGCGAAGCTGCTGTGGATCGAGACGCCCTCCAACCCCGGCCTCGACGTGTGCGACATCCGCAGGCTCGTCACCGCCGCGCACGCGGCCGGTGCCCTGGTCGCGGTCGACAACACGCTGGCCACCCCGTTCGGACAGCGCCCTCTGGAGCTGGGGGCGGACTTCTCGGTGGCCAGTGACACCAAGGGCATGACCGGCCACGGCGACATCCTCCTCGGTCATGTGACCTGCCGGGATCCGCGACTGGCCGCCGACGTACGGCGGTGGCGCAAGGTGGTCGGCGCGATTCCCGGCCCCATGGAGGCTTGGCTCGCGCACCGCTCGCTGTCCACCCTCCAACTGCGGATCGACCGGCAGTGCTCCACCGCGCTCGCCCTGGCCGAGGTGCTGGCCACGCGCCCCGAGGTGACGGGGCTCCGCTACCCGGGCCTGCCGGGCGACCCCTCGTATCCGGTCGCGGTACGGCAGATGCGACGCTTCGGCTCCGTCGTCTCCTTCGTCCTCGCGGACCAGGAGACGGCCGAGCGTTTCCTGTCGGCTCTGCGGCTCGTCGACGACGCGACGAGTTTCGGCGGCGTGCGCTCCACCGCCGAGCGCCGGGCGCGGTGGGGCGGGGACGCCGTACCGGAGGGCTTCGTACGCTTCTCGGTCGGCGCCGAGGACCCCGCGGACCTGCTGGCCGACGTCGAACGCGCGCTGGACGAGGCCGCGCGCTGATCACGGCCACCGGCCCCCGGCCGCTCCGTCCCGGGCCGGATCCGCCCGGGACGGGCATCCCCGCCGCGCCGCCGGCCGGCAGGCGCGTCGGGCAGGGCCGGCCTTTGGCGGGTGGCCCCGTCGACCGGGGTCGCCATCCCGGGGCGGGTGGCCCGTCGACCGGGTGGCCGCCCTGGGCGACCGGGTTGCCGCCCGGGACGATCGGATGGCCGCCCTGGGCACATTCTTCCGCTTCCGGCGCGGCGGACAGCGGGCCGTGTGCCCCTCCTGACGCGGTCCTCCCTCACATCACGCCGGTGCACGAGAAGCTGGGGCGCACAACCGTCGATCGGTGACCATGGGGCTGGAAGCGTTTCAGACCGGGGTTCCTGGGCCACTCTCTTGCCATGACCGAACGCCCTGTGGTCAAGCGCACCGCACGCGCCGTCCTGCTGGACGGCGATGACCTCATTCTCATCAAGCGCACCAAGCCCGGGGTCGATCCGTACTGGGTCACCCCAGGTGGCGGGGTCGAGCCGGAGGACGACACCGTCATCGACGCCCTGCACCGAGAGGTCGACGAGGAGCTGGGCGCCAAGATCGTGGACGTCGTGCCGTGTTTCGTCGATACCGTGGAACACATCGAGCGCGGTGGGATCAAGGGCGTGAAGGTGCAGCACTTCTTCGTCTGCCGCCTGGAGTCGATGGACCCGTCGCGCCGCCACGGTCCGGAGATCGACGAGCCCTGCGGGGAGTACGAGATCGTGCGTGTTCCCTTCAGCAGAGTCGGCATCGCGGCGGTGCATCTGGTGCCCCTGTCCCTGCGGCACTACCTGGACGGAAACATCGAGGGTGTCCGGGCGATGCAGGCGCCGGACCTGGGCTGACCGAACCCACCACGTCCACTCGGGTCCAGACGTAGCCGGCCGGCAGAAGGAGTTCGTACGCCCGAACCAGTACGTGCGGGTACTCCCGCTGTCAGATGACCGAAGACACGGCCGTTGAGACCGTGTTTCACGTGAAACCACTCAAGCGTTCCACGCGCCGAAGCGTGCTCGTCGCCCATGTAGCGGTGTCTGTCAGCTGGCTGGGTCTGACCGTGGGGTTGCTGGCCCTTGGCCTCACCGCACTCCTCGCCCAGGACGCCACGGCGGCTCAGGCGGCCACGCGTGCCATGAAGGTGTTCGCGGACTGGCTCATCGTGCCGGTGGCTCTGCTGTCGCTGGTCAGCGGCCTGGTGCTGGCGCTCGGTACCCCGTGGGGTCTGGCCAGGCACCGCTGGGTATGGACCAAGTTCTGGCTGACGTCGATCGCCACCGCTCTGTCGGTCTTCTCCCTCCGCCCGGGTATCAACGAGGCGGCGGCCCGGGGAGCGGCTGATGTCGACCTGGTCATCGCACCCGCCGTGGCCACCGCCACCTACTTCTTCATCACCGCGATCTCGGTGCTGAAGCCCTGGGGTCCGACCCGGCGCGGTCGGCGCCTCCGCATGACGACCGGCACGGCCGCAAGGGCGGACACGCACGTCTCGTGACCCCGGCGTGCGATCACACCGAAGCCGTCGGCAGTACGCCGCTGCGAGCGGCCGTCCCACCGACGGCGGGGAGCGCGGGAAGGACGCCCGATGCCGGGAGCGCGGGAGTCGGCCCGGCGATGGCGGGGGCCGGAGGGGCTCAGCTCCGGTTCGCTCCGGCGTGAGCAGGTGCCGGGTCGTGTGCGGCGACCACCCGGCTCGGCGTGCCGGTGCGACGTTCGAGCGCACCGGACAGCAGGGCGAGGAGCAGCGCCGAAGCGGCGAGGGCAGCACCCACCCAGTTGGGCGCGGTGTAGCCGAATCCGGCTGCGATGACCACGCCCCCGAGCCAGGCCGAAAGGGCGTTGCCGAGGTTGAAGGCGCCGATGTTGACGGCCGACGCGAGGGTGGGCGCTCCCACGGCCTGGTCGAGGACGCGCTTCTGCAGCGGAGGCACGGTGGCGAATCCGAGACCTCCGATGAGGACGACGGTGACCGCGGCGGCGAGTTTGTTGTGGGCCGTCAGCGTGAACAGGGCCAGTACCACGGCCAGCGCACCGAGCGACACGTACAGCATGGGCATCAGATGCCGGTCGGCGAACCGTCCACCGATCAGGTTGCCACCGACCATGCCGATCCCGAAGAGGACGAGCAGCCAGGTGACGGACGAGGGCGCGAAGCCCGTGGTCTCCGTCATCATCGGGGTGATGTAGGTGATGGCCGCGAAGACACCGCCGAAGCCCAGGACCGTCATCGCCATGGCGAGCAGTACCTGGACGTTGCGGAAGGCCGCCAGTTCCGGACCGAGCCGTACACCCTGCGGCTTCGGCTGCTCGGGTACGAGCTTCGCCACCCCCAGGAGGCCCAGGACCCCGAGCCCCGCCACCACGAAGAACGTGAGCCGCCAGCCGGCACTCTGCCCGACGAACGTACCGAGGGGGACGCCGACGACGTTGGCGAGGGTGAGCCCGGTGAACATCGTGGCGATGGCGCCGGCCTTCTTCCCGGGTGCGACCAGCCCTGCGGCCACGACCGAACCGATACCGAAGAACGCTCCATGGGCGAGTGACGCGATCACGCGACCGGCGAGCATCACACCGAAGACGGGGGCGAGCGCCGACACGACGTTCCCCACGATGAACAGCCCCATCAGCACCATGAGCATGCGTTTGCGGGTGAAACGTGCGCCCAACACGGTCATCAGGGGTGCGCCGAGCACCACCCCGAGGGCGTATCCCGTGACGAGGAAACCTGCGGTCGGGATGGAGACCTGGAAGTCCGCCGCGATGTCGGGAAGCAATCCCATGATCACGAACTCGGTGGTCCCGATACCGAAGGCCCCCATGGCGAGGGCGAGGAGCGCGAGCGGCATGGGAGCCACCCTCCAATCAGTTGCATCAGCATTTAACAAGCGGACACAATAATTGCATGCGCTTGATAAATGCAAGCGCGGGCTATTGCGCACGTGCCCTATCCTGGATGCAGATGCAGGTAGCTCCGTGCACGCGGAGGCGCCCGTTCACACGGAGGAGAGACACATGACCGCGACAGACCCCGCGCTGACGGCCCTCTCCCAGAGCTGGTGCGCCCTCTCCCTGCTCCACGGGAAGATCGAGGCTCACATCGAACGCGCACTCCAGTCCCAGCACGGCCTCAGCGTGCGCGAGTACTCACTGCTCGACGTCCTGAGCCGCCAGCACAGCGGCACGGGAGGGCACCTCCAGATGAAGCAGGTGGCCGACGCGGTGGTGCTCAGCCAGAGCGCCACGACCCGCCTGGTCACCCGGCTCGAGGATCGTGGTCTGCTCACCCGGTATCTCTGCGACACGGACCGGCGGGGCATCTACACCGACGTCACGGAAGCAGGCCTGGCGTTGCTCGACGCCGCCCGTCCCACCAATGACACCGCCCTGCGCGCAGCCCTCGACGACGCGGCCAGGAACCCGGAGCTGGCCCCGCTGGTGCGGACCGTGGAGGCGCTCAACGTCCCCGCCTGACCGTCCGGATTGCGTAGTCTGCCGATCATGAGCGATCTCGAGATACGTCCTGCCGCCCTCGACGACGTCCCGGCCATCGTCGCCATGCTCGCCGACGACCCACTCGGGGCCCGGCGCGAGTCGCCGGACGACCTCGTGCCGTACCACGCCGCGTTCCGCCGGCTCGCCGACGACACGAACCAGCACCTGGTCGTGGCCGTACGCGACGGCCAAGTCGTGGGTACCTTGCAGCTCACGGTGGTGCCCGGCCTGTCCCGTCGCGGGTCGACCCGTTCGATCATCGAGGGCGTCCGTATCCACGCCGACGAACGAGGCAGCGGTCTGGGCACCCAGCTCATCCAATGGGCCGTCGACGAGTCCCGGCGCGAAGGCTGCCAACTGGTGCAGCTGACGTCCGACGCCACGCGCACCGACGCCCATCGCTTCTACGAGCGGCTCGGCTTCACGGCCAGCCATGTGGGCTTCAAACTCACACTGTGAATCGTGGGGAGCGTCGGGTGGGTTCCGGCATCGTCGCACCGAGAGGGCAGCATGCACCGGATCGATGACGAACAACGCCGCATCAGGCTCGGCAGGCGGCATCTGCTGGCGCCGTCCGTTCGTGCGCACTCCGCCGTCGCGGTGGCGGACGCCGTCGTGGCCCTGCACGCGACCGATGCCGCAACGGTCTACCTCTCCTCCTGCGCCAGGTTGTCGCGACCCGGAGTGGAGGTGGTGGAACGCGCCCTGTACGAGGACGTCGAGCTGGTGCGTCTGCCGTCGATGCGGAACACCCTGTTCACCGTGGGCCGGGACATCGCACCGTTCGTCGACGCGGCAAACGCACGGGCCGTGGCAGCGAAGGAGCGCCGCACGTTTCTCAAGCATCTGCGTGAGGACGGCAACGGGCTCGACGAGTACTGGCTCGCCGAGGTCGAACAGGCTGCGCTCGCCGCCCTGAGCGCTCGGGGCCACGCGACCGGGAGCGAGCTTTCCGCAGCCGTACCCGCGCTGCGCACCAAGATCACGGTCTTCCCCGGCACCAGGCAGGAGACGGTGCAGACAGTCGCCTCGCGGGTGATCCGGCTGCTGGCCGCGGACGGACGCATCCGCCGGGACCGGCCGCGCGGCTCCTGGACCTCCAGCCAGTTCCGCTGGACGGCCGCGGAGCCTTCGCCCCCCGTGCCGACGGCAGACGCGCAGGCGGAGTTGGCACGTCGCTGGCTCCGCTCCTACGGCCCGGGGACCGAAGCCGACCTGAAGTGGTGGACGGGATGGGGCATCCGCGAGACGCGCAGGGCGCTGATCGCCGCCAGGAGCGAGGAAGTACTGCTGGACAGCGGCGCCATCGGCTGGGTCGCCCCAGGAGACCATGCCCCCGAGCCTCCACCGGAGCCGTGGGCCGCTCTGCTGCCCGGTCTCGACCCGAGTGCGATGGGCTGGGCCGACCGCGGCTTCCACCTGTCACCCGCTCACCGCGCCGCCCTCTTCGACCGCGCGGGCAACATCGGCCCCACGGTCTGGTGGAACGGAACCATCGTGGGCGGCTGGGCCCAGCGCCCGGACGGCGACGTGGTGTGGCGGCTGCTGGCCGATGTGGGACGGGACGCTTCGCACCTCATCGAGGCGGAGGCCGCGCGGCTCTCCTCCTGGGTGGGCGAGGTCCGGATCACTCCCCGTTTTCGTACGCCGCTGGAGCGGGAGCTCACGTCCTGACCCGCGGCCGCCGTGGATGACCGGTGTTTCACGTGAAACACCGGCCTCCTTTGCCGACTCAGGGAGCGAGTCCTTGCCAGCCCTTCTCGTGCACGCCGCCTGGGATGTCTGCTGAGGCGTCGTAGGGCTCCCGGGTGAAAACGAACGAACCCACATCGAGGTGATCGACCGTGCCCTCATCGGTCCGACGCACGCGAAGGGACTCTCCCGCGTAGTACCCGTCCAGACCGACCCACGTCCCGTCCGGGAGCGCCCGGAACCGCGCTCCGCGGCCCCCACCACGCAACGGTTGCAGTACGAGACCTCGGTCCGCCAGGAGCTTCAGGGTGTGCACGTGCGTGCCCCAGTACCAGAGGCCCGTCAGACCGAGCAGCTCTTCATCGATGGCGGGCAGGGGCCGCCACGGCTCGGGGATCCTCGGCTCAGCTTCGGCGACGATGCCGACAAGGTCCGCGGCGACCGCGGTGGTGAGCGGGCCGGATGTGGCGTTGGTGAGCACCACCGCGGCGACGTCGTCCTGCACGCTGAACCACAGAGCGGCCAGGAACCCGGGCAGCGACCCGGAATGCCCGAGAAGAGTCCTGCCCTCCCGCTGCATCAGCTGAAGGCCGAGGCCGTAACCACCGGACCGGTCCCCCGCTTCCGGCGGTGCGGCCGGAGCACGCATCTCCTCCACCGAGGACGCGCGCAACACCCGCTCGTCCCCTCGTTCGAGGAAGGCGGCGAAGCGGAGAAGGTCCGCGGCCGTCGACCAGAGCTGACCGGCCGGCGCCATCAGCCCGAGGTCCTCGGCCGGCTCGGGGAGCATGACGTCCGCCCACGGATGCACGGCCCAGCCGCCCGCGTGCGGGGCCTGCGCCTGGGTGGTGGTCCGACGCATCTCCAGTGGTTCGAGGATCTCGCGACGCAGCACCTCGGCCCAGGAAGCGCCGCGCAACCTCTCGACCAGGGCCCCGAGCAGCGTGTACCCGGGGTTGGAGTAGTGGTGCCTGACTCCGGCGGTCTGCAACCGTGGTTGTTCACCGAGGACGTCCGCGAGGCCGGGCCGTATGGATCCGGGGGTCCTCTCCCACCAGGGCGCGGGCGCCTCGGCCTTGAGTCCCGCACTGTGCCCCAGCAGCTGGTGGACCGTCATGTCCCCGACTCCGGCGTCGGGCAGGTGCTTTTCCAGCGGGTCGTCCAGAGCGATCAGCCCTTCGTCGCGCAGGCGCATCACCAGGACAGCGGTGAACGTCTTGGTGATCGAGCCGATCCTGAACTGCGTGTGCTGATCGGGTGCATGCCCGTCCACACAACTGCGCGAGCCGCTCCAGACGATCCGGCCGCCCCGCTGCACCGCGGCGACGAGCGAGGGGGTTCGGCCTTCGGACTGCGCGGTGGCGATGCGATGGAGCAGGGCACGGCGGGTGCCGGCGAGTAGTTCTTCGGAAGAGGCCATGGTCAAGAACTACCCCGGCCGCGGCCGGCTCGCGAAAACTTCACGGCCCCGGACCGGTGCGGAGCCCGGTCGGAGCCGGGGATCACCGGCACGGACAGGCGTCGGCGTCAGCGCACCCGGTCGTAGGTCCTGACCAGGATTCCGTTGCCGAAGGTACGCACGTCCCGTAGAGCGAAGGGGGTCACCGTGAACCCGGTACCGAACATCGGCATTCCGGATCCGTAGATCTGTGGGTAGGTCTTGATGACGAGTTCATCGATCTCGTCGATCAGCTCACCGGCCAGCTCGGAGCCTCCGCAGAGCCAGATACCTCGCCGGCTCTCCTGCGCCTTGAGTTCCCTGATCCGCCCGACCACGTCCTCCGAGACGATCTCCACCCCCGGGTCGGGAGCCACCCGCAGGGTCCGGGAGGCCACCAGCTCCTCCATGTGGCCGTACGGACTGGTGATCCCTGTGTCCAGCGCCAGCTGATAGCTGGCCCTTCCCTGGATCACCGTGTCGAAATGCCGGTTCTCCGCCCCCTCGATACCGAGCACTTTGCGTCCCTGCACGGCCACCGTCTCCGGGTACTCCGAGGTGAGGAACCCGAGGAACTCCTCACTGAGGAAGGTCATCATCGACGTGGCATCGCCGTCCGGATCTCCGATGAAACCGTCGATGGAGCAAGCGACGAAGTAGGTGAGCTTCCGCATGTGTCCCCGTCCCGTACGTACGTGTCGTAAGTGGCCGCCACTCTCCCGAAGCGCCGCTCGAGGAAGTTGACCACTCCAGGCATAGTGCTTCATCCGGAGTGGTAAGGCAAGTGGCTTTCCGAAGTGTCCAGGGCCTCCCGCTCCCCCCGTGTCGCGACCGGCGCGATAGCGGAGGCCTGGTGGCGTCGTTGCGACGATCTCCAGTGACGCCAGAAGCGCTCCATGTCGACCCACCAGCACCGCCGCGTAGGTGAGCGCGCCCAGCGCAGCCGGCTCGTCCTCGCCGCAGCACGCGAGTTGGCCGAGGCAGAGGGCTGGAAGGCGGTGACGACCCGCCGCCTCGTCGAGCGCGTGGGCTACAGCCGGCCGGTGCTCTGCAGCCACTTACCGGGCAAGGAGGCCATCGTGGCGGCCGTCGTCGAGGTGGGGCTCGCCGAACCGGCCGAGCGACTGTGCCATGCACGCACAGCCATCCGCGGACGCGAGCCCACACACGGCATGCGCGCCGTGTGCCAGGCATGTCTGCGCTTCGCGATCGACCACCGGGCCCTGCACGAGGCGGTGTGCACGATGTCCACGCGCCTGCGGTTCGCCGACGAGGAGACACCCCCGGCGTTGCGGGCCGGTTTCGGCTCTTCATGGAAGCGCTGCCCGAGGAAGCCGTGGAACGCGAGGCAGGGGCCGAACTGCTGTGGGCCGCCCCGCACGGAATCTCCGCCTTGTCGGCAGCCGGCCGCATCCCGGCCCCAGGCGAGAAGAAGCGCCTGCACCTGCCTATCGACCACATCACACCGAGTGGCCGACTCCCGAGCGGTCGCTTCCCGTGAGCGACCCGGCGGGCGTGCACCCTCACAACGGCGGGTGACCACCGGCGTACTGAGGCTGGTCGCTCCGACGCGCCAGATGGACGGTGAGGTCGGCGGCGATCTCCACCGTCCCGGGCAGAGCCTCAAGGATCCGGCGGAACGCCTGTCGCCGCTCCAGGGCGGGCAGTATCAGGTAGGCCGAGACCGTCGAGAGGTGGCCGACGTAGCCGCGAGCACTCATCGTGAAGCGCCGCTCGATCACGGCCTGCCGGACGTCGGTGAACCATGCGCACCGTCGAAGCTCCGTGCCCGGCCACTGCATGTCCCGCCCTGGGGGCGTTCCGTCCGGAGAAGGAACCTCGTCACTCTCCAGGAACGGGGCTCGTGCCGCGCGAACGGCTTCCTCCACGGTCGGGTCGGCCGGCCGGACCGGCCCGCCGCACGAGGCGAACACGCCACCCGGCTCCAGCAGCGCGCTGACGCGAGACCATCGGCCCTCCGGTCGCGTCCAGTGCAGCGCTGCCGCCGCATAGACCAGCCCGTACCTGTCGACCGGCCGCACGTCCTCGAGTGCGGCCCGCACCGTCCTGACGTTCGCCGGCACGTGCTTGCGCAGTTCGGTGAGCATCGCTCCGTCGGGCTCGGTCGCGGTGACCGTGATACCTCGTCGGGCGAACAGGCGGGTCGCCTTCCCCGTCCCGGCACCGATCTCGAACGCGGTCCGCACCGGATGGCCCGCGTACGCCATCACCATGTCGAAGAGCTCGACGGGATACCCCGGCCGGAACCGTTCGTATGCTTCCGCCATCTCACCGAAGCTCAGCGCGCGACCGGACATGCCGAGCATCCTGACAGAGCGGCCCCGACAGTGGGTGGTCTCGGACGGCCACGCGCCCCTGCGCCCGGGAGTGCCGAGTCATCCGGCATTGCTCGCGCGCTGCTGAGACACAAGCCCGGACGCTGACCGGGGCCGCCCCCTGGCAGGACCTTCCGACCGGGGTGTCGACGACGCTCGGCGCAGATCTCAGTCCCGATGTCATGCGATCGACCGAGCGACCTGCGCCTCCGGACCGTCCTCGATCGGATGACGTGGCACTGGTTCTCAGCCGCGTGACAGGTTCACCGGTCCCCTGGCCGGCCTCGTCGTTACCGGAAACGCCGAGGGCGCCTGAGAAGTGAGAGCCGCACACGGCAGGCTCACGTCTGGGCCATGTCCACGAAGCGCGAGTAGTGGCCCTGGAACGCCACGGTGATCGTCGCCGTCGGGCCGTTGCGGTGCTTGGCCACGATCAGGTCCGCCTCACCCGCACGCGGCGACTCCTTCTCGTACGCGTCCTCGCGGTGCAGCAGGATCACCATGTCAGCGTCCTGCTCGATGGAACCGGACTCGCGCAGGTCGGAGACCATCGGCTTCTTGTCCGTGCGCTGCTCGGGGCCACGGTTCAGCTGGGAGAGCGCGATGACAGGAAGCTCCAGCTCCTTGGCGAGCAGCTTGAGGTTACGGGACATGTCCGACACTTCCTGCTGACGGCTCTCGGCCCGCTTGGCACCGCCGGACTGCATCAGCTGGAGGTAGTCGATGACCACGAGCTTGAGGTCGTTGCGCTGTTTGAGGCGGCGGCACTTCGCGCGGATCTCCATCATGGAGAGGTTCGGCGAGTCGTCGATGTACAGCGGGGCCGCCGACACGTCCGGCATGCGCCTGGCCAGTCTCGTCCAGTCCTCGTCCGTCATGGTGCCGGAGCGCATGTGGTGGAGCGCGACCCTGGCCTCGGCGGACAACAGGCGCATCGCGATCTCGTTGCGGCCCATCTCGAGGGAGAAGATGACGCTCGGCAGATTGCTCTTGATCGAACAGGCACGGGCGAAGTCCAGGGCGAGCGTCGACTTACCCATGGCGGGTCGCGCCGCGATGACGATCATCTGCCCGGGGTGCAGCCCGTTGGTCAGCGAGTCGAGGTCGGTGAAGCCCGTGGGCACACCCGTCATCTCGCCGCTGCGCGAGCCGATCGCCTCGATCTCGTCGAGAGCACCCTCCATGATGTCGCCGAGCGGCAGGTAGTCCTCACTCGTGCGCTGCTCGGTCACGGCGTAGATCTCGGCCTGGGCCGAGTTCACGATCTCGTCGACGTCGCCGTCGGCCGCGTATCCCATCTGCGTGATCTTCGTGCCGGCTTCCACCAGGCGCCGGAGCACGGCACGCTCGTGGACGATCTCCGCGTAGTACGAGGCGTTGGCCGCGGTCGGCACCGACTGGACCAGCGTGTGCAGGTAGGGGGCTCCGCCGACCTTGGTGATCTCGCCGCGCTTGACCAGCTCGGCCGCGACCGTGATGGGGTCGGCCGGCTCACCCTTGGCGTACAGGTCGAGGATCGCCGTGTAGACGGTCTCGTGCGCCGGGCGGTAGAAGTCGTGTCCCTTGATGATCTCCACGACGTCCGCGATGGCGTCCTTGGAGAGCAGCATGCCGCCGAGCACGGACTGCTCCGCGTCCAGGTCCTGCGGAGGTACCCGCTCGAAACCGGACGAGCCGCCGTCCCAGCCGCTCTCCCGCCCCCGCTCGTGCTGCTCGTCGCGGCCCCTGCTGCTCTCTCCGCGGCGCTGACGGGACACAGGCAGACGATCGCTGGGCCCGACGTCGGTCCAGGGGTCGTCCAACGGCTCGGGAATGCTCATCCGGCCACCTCCTCCCGTCCGCTTCGCGGACCTAGCCGTGCCACTCTTTCTTACGGCACAGCACCGACAAACAAGACGCCCGACTCCGGTTCCGGCGCTTCAAGTTCTGGGGACTTCCCTGCCGGAACGGAGTGCGGGCGCCGCACCACGGTAGGCCGCCCAGCACCGTCAGCCAATCCGGTTATCCACAGGGCATGTGGATGAAGGACCAGATGCTGTGGAGAACCCCCCGGATCCTGTGCACGGACCGGGGGACAGCGCTGTGGACAAACTCATACCGAGCCGGGGAGACCGAATCTGACCTGCGGCTTTTCCATCCACCGACTGTGGGGAAGAAAAACTTTCACCCATCTCTCAAGATCACTCGCGGCGGTCGTCGGCCCGCCGGGGAAGCGCGCTAGAAGTAAGGACTGCAAGCACTTTGCATCTCTTACCTGTGGAAGATTAGATTGCTCCCATGACCCAGGCCCCCGCAACACCGCCGCCCTCTCGCCGACGGCACGACCGCGAGATCATTGCCCTGGCTGTTCCGGCCTTCGGCGCACTCGTGGCCGAGCCTCTCTTCGTCATGGTCGACAGCGCCATCGTCGGCCACCTGGGCACTCCGCAACTGGCCGGCCTGGGGGTCGCCGCCGCCCTGCTGACCACTGCGGTCAGCATCTTCGTCTTCCTCGCCTATGCCACCACCGCCGCGGTCGCCCGCCGGGTCGGAGCGGGTGATCTCCCCTCCGCCATCCGCCAGGGCATGGACGGCATCTGGCTGGCACTCCTCCTCGGAGCCCTCGTCGTCGCCCTCGCACTCCCGTCGGCTCCCTGGCTGGTCGACGTCTTCGGTGCCTCCGACACGGCCGCGCCGTACGCCACCACCTACCTGAGGATCTCCAGCCTCGGGATCCCGGCGATGCTCGTCGTGCTCGCGGCCACGGGTGTGTTGCGCGGTCTGCAGAACACCCGGACACCTCTCTACGTAGCCATCGGCGGTTTCGCAGCCAACGCGGCTCTCAACGTCGGGCTGGTGTACGGCGCCGGCCTGGGTATCGCCGGATCCGCCTGGGGGACGGTCACCGCCCAGATCGGCATGGCGCTGGTCTACCTCGTCGTCGTGGTGCGCGGAGCGCGACGGCACGGGGCGTCCCTGAGGCCCGACATCGCGGGGATCAGGGCCAGCGCCCAGGCAGGTGTTCCGCTCCTGGTCCGCACGCTGTCACTGCGCGCGGTGCTGCTGATCGCCACCGCTGTCGCCGCCAGGCTCGGTGACACCGACATCGCCGCACACCAGATCATCCTCTCGCTCTGGAGTCTCACGTCCTTCGCGCTCGACGCCATCGCCATCGCGGGGCAGGCCATCATCGGGCGCTATCTGGGCGCGGACGACCCGAAGGGCGCTCGCGAGGCATGCCGGCGCATGATCCAGTGGGGAATCGCCTCCGGAATCGTCCTCGGAGTGCTGATCGTGCTGGCCAGACCTCTGTTCGTCCCGTTGTTCACTGGCGACAGCACCGTGCGGGACACGCTTCTTCCCGCGCTGCTGGTAGTAGCGCTCTCCCAACCGGTCGCCGGCGTGGTCTTCGTCCTGGACGGGGTACTCATGGGTGCCGGAGACGGTCGCTATCTGGCCTGGGCCATGCTTCTCACCCTGGCGGTGTTCGCACCGGTCGCCCTCCTCGTTCCCCGTTTCGGAGGGGGCCTCACCGCTCTCTGGTGGGCCATGGCACTGATGATGGCCGTGCGGCTGGCCACACTGTGGTTGCGCATCCGTTCCGGTCGATGGGTCGTCACCGGCGCGACCCGCTGAACCGAACCGACAGCCACCGAACGGCTCCCGAAGGACAGGGAGCAGCACCCGAGGTGCAGGAAGCGGAGCCCGGGCAGCAGGGAGCGAGTGCCCAGCCCCGGGACGCGGCGTCAGCCTGTTTCACGTGAAACGTCGCTTCGGCATCCCTGAACCTGGAACCGTGACGTGGGGACCACGGTCGCCCAGGACACAGGCCGAACGCGACGAAGGGCCGCACCCGGGGGTGCGGCCCTTCACCTAGCTCTGCTGAGCTGCGCCCTTAGGCAGCAACGACCTCGATACCGAGCTTCGCGGCAACCTCGGGGTGCAGGCGGACGGACACCTGGTGCCCGCCCAGCGTCTTGATCGGCGAGCCGAGCTCGACGCGACGCTTGTCGACGTCCGGACCACCGGCAGACTTGATCGCCGAGGCGATGTCGGCCGGGGTGACGGAGCCGAAGAGGCGGCCGGCGTCGCCGGAGCGAACTGCCAGACGCACCTTGACGGCCTCGAGCTTGGCCTTGATCTCGTTGGCCTGCTCGATCGTCGCGATCTCGTGGATCTTGCGGGCGCGGCGGATCTGCGCCACGTCCTTCTCGCCACCCTTGGTCCAGCGGATGGCGAAGCCACGCGGAACCAGGTAGTTACGGGCGTACCCGTCCTTGACGTCCACGACGTCGCCGGCAGCACCGAGGCCAGTGACCTCGTGGGTGAGGATGATCTTCATGATTCGGTCACCCTTCCCTTATCGCGCGGTGGACGTGTAGGGCAGCAGCGCCATCTCACGGCTGTTCTTGACTGCCGTGGCGACGTCACGCTGGTGCTGCGTGCAGTTGCCGGTGACGCGGCGGGCACGGATCTTGCCGCGGTCGGAAATGAACTTCCGCAGCATGTTCGTGTCCTTGTAGTCCACGTACTGGGTCTTGTCCTTGCAGAACGCGCAGACCTTCTTCTTAGGCTTGCGCACAGGCGGCTTCGCCATGGTGTTTCTCCTGTGTGATCAAGAAGTGGGGGTACGAGCGACCCTTAGAAGGGAGGCTCGTCCGAGTAGCCGCCGCCGGAGCCGCCGGAACCGCCGGAGCTTCCGCCCCAGCCGCCCCCGCCGCCCTGCTGAGCCCCGCCCTGCTGACCGCCGGCCGGCGCGCCGGTGGCCCACGGGTCGTCGGCGGGAGCACCGCCGCCGCCCTGCTGACCGCCGCCACCGGGACCGCCGCCCCAGTTGCCGCCGCCCTGCTGGGCACCGCCGTAACCACCCTGACCGCCACCCTGGCCACCGCGACCTGTCGTCTTGGTGACCTTGGCCGTGGCGTTCTTGAGACTGGGGCCGACTTCCTCGACGTCCAGCTCGTAGACCGTGCGCTTGACACCCTCGCGGTCCTCGTAGGACCGCTGCTTCAGCCGGCCCTGCACGACGACGCGCATGCCTCGCTGAAGCGACTCCGCGACGTTCTCCGCCGCCTGACGCCAGACCGAGCAGGTGAGGAACAGGCCTTCGCCGTCCTTCCACTCATTGGTCTGCCGGTCGAAGATGCGGGGAGTGGACGCGACACGGAACTTCGCGACCGCCGCACCGGACGGGGTGAAGCGCAGCTCGGGGTCGTCGACGAGATTGCCGACGACCGTGATGACGGTCTCGCCTGCCATGGGTGAACCTCTCGGCGGGGATTGCTGGCTGCTTGCTACTCGAACCCGATGACCGCTGAGCTAGATGCTCAGTGGATCTCGGGACGGAGGACCTTGGTCCGGAGGACCGACTCGTTCAGGTTCATCTGTCGGTCGAGCTCCTTGACGACCGCGGGCTCGGCCTGCAGGTCGATGACCGAGTAGATGCCCTCGGGCTTCTTCTTGATCTCGTAAGAGAGACGACGACGGCCCCAGGTGTCGACCTTCTCGACCTTTCCGTTGCCCTCACGGACGACGGAGAGGAAGTTCTCGATCAGCGGGGAGACTGCTCGCTCCTCAAGATCGGGGTCGAGGATGACCATCACCTCGTAGTGACGCATGTGGAACCCACCTCCTTTGGACTCAGCGGCCACGGTCGTTCCGTGGCAGGAGGGTCGTGATGCGTGAGCAACAGTGTCTCCGAGTAAAACAGCCGCCACTGACAATGCCCTTCCCGTGAAACGAGGGGGCTGTCGTGGGCGGCTCCGGGCAGACACCGGTGCAGACCGTACAGACTACCCGCAGACCGCCTTCCGGTTGAAATCCGGTGCTCAAGGAGCACAATCGAGACAGATGCGGTGTGACAGGCACTACATTGCGCCGCCCTTCCGGCCAGGAGGTGCTCATGGCTCAGACAGTTCGTCCCGCCGGCAGCCGGCCCGCCCACGGCCGGGCGCCCGGAACCCGCCGGCCCACCGGGTCACTCTTCGCGACGGACGGCAGGCCCCATCCGTTGCAGGAGCTCCTGATGGTGGTCACCGGCGTACTGGGCGTCCTCGCCTTCGTGACGGCGATGTTCCACAACCTGCACCTGATCAGCTCGTGGGCCGGGTTGATCGGCATCATGACCGGCGCCTACGGGCAGTACATCTCCCGGACCACCTGGCAGCGGTTCGGCCTGATCATGGGGCTCGGCTCCTCGGCCGTCGGCTTCCTGCTCGGCATGGCGCACGGCGGCCTCTTCGGCGGCGTGATCAGCTGAGCGGCAGAACCGTGGCCCACCCCTCGGGCACGCTCCGCACAGCGCTTCGGCAGGCGATCCGTCGTGAGGGGCGCCTGGCCCGGCCCTCACGGGCCGGGCCAGG
>NZ_JBEXWB010000065.1:0-1932 GCF_040629645.1 Streptomyces sp. NPDC005899
TGTTTAGATCCTTTGTGCTCGGTGGGGGGGGGGGGGGGGGCGGGGCCGCCGCCCCCCCGGCCCCGGCGGGGGCGGGCCCCCCCCCCCCCCTCCGGGGTGCGGCGGCGGGGCGCGCGCGGGGACCGGATCGGACCGTCAGGACTGCACGCCGTACAGTCCGCGCGGCAGGCAGGCGACGGTGTCGCCGGTGGCGGCGACCTTCGCCTGGATCTCGAAGTTCACCGTGTCGCCGAACGACGCCGGCAGGTCCTCGACGAGGGTCGCGGTGAGGTCCGCCGTCTGCCCGACGGTCCCGGTGAGCGTCTGCTCGGCGCCGACCGGTGCGCCGTCGACGAGCAGCCGCACGGCCGCGCCGACGCTCCCGCTGACGGCCAGCACGCAGTACACCCGGGGGTGCTGGGCGAAGCCCGGCCCGGCGTAGAGCGTCGTCCAGTCGGTCGAGCCGGTGGACTCCCAGGCCGCCTTGCGCACCGGTGCGGGGGTGGGCAACGGCAGATAGGGGCGGGCCAGGCCGCCGCGGGAGGAGTCGGTCGCGAGGACCGTGTCGCCCCGGTGGTCCAGGACGCGCAGCGCCTGGACCGGGGTGTTCACGGGGTCGGTCGTGATCAGCGACAGGGCCAGCGAGCCGTCGTCGCGCCGCAGCTCCAGTCCCTGCTGGTACGCCTTCGCGTCGGTGTCGCGGTCGGGCTGCACCCGGCCGACCAGAAGCAGGTCCTCGCCCTGCGAGGTCCTGGCGCGGATGCGCCCCAGGGCGCCGACGACGATGTCGCCGTTGCCGACCTGGTTCATCGCCGGGCTGCTGTTGGCGCTCGCCATCAGCCCCCGGATGCGGCGTTCGATCTCGCGGACGCGGTCCAGCAGGTCGGTGGGGATGGTGGCCATGTCCTACACCCCTTCCAGGTAGAGGGTCGCCGTCTCGGCCTTGGTGCGCTGCGGCGGTTCCACCGCGATGCCGACGACGCGGTACTGCTCGTCCTGCGGTTGCTGGTGCCACAGGTCGCGCAGTCGCAGCCGGATGCGGGCCCCGAGCAGCGCCGGGGTGATCCGGCCGTCCAGCCGCACGGTGATCTCCGGAATCACCTCGGGCATGCGCTGCCGGGACAGCTCGGCCCCGGCCAGGGACCGCAGGGTCGCCGCGTCGGTGACCCCGCTGTGGTCCGAGGTGGACTCCAACCGGGGCCAGCCGGCCGCCAGGTCCTCGGGCGACTCCACGGAGACCGTGAGCGGCTGCGACTCCTCCGCCTGGTCGGTGTTGGGCGAGTCGCCGCGCGCCACCCACACGTCGGCCTGCACGGTCGAGTCGGCCGGCAGGCTGTAGGTGAGGACCTGGCCCGGGTGGTCCAGGACGATGTCGGCGGCGCCGGCGGTGATGACCGGGTGGCCGAGCTGGAGCCGCTTGGCCCGCCGGCCCTCGGCGTCCCGGTAGCAGTGCACCCGCCACTCGAAGCCGTCGGCCAGCTTGGCGAGTTGGTCCAGCAGCTCCCGCACCCTGGTCAGCGAGGAGTAGGCGAAGGCGCAGTTCCGTGCGATGCCGGACATCTCGTTGCCGAGCTGGATGCCGATGTCGCCGCCCGGCTGGTCCTGCGCGTGCGCGACGAGCAGCCGGGCGATCTCGAACTGGTCCGTCGCCGTGTAGGAGATGTCCCTGGCCAGGATGCGGTGGTCCAGGTAGGAGTCGAACGTGCCCGCCTGGAACTGCGCCTGGACGCGGCCGCGTTCGTCGCTGGACGGGGTGCAGGTCCACAGCACCCCGCCCCACCAGATGTCGCCGTCGCGCTCCAGCCACACCGCGGTGCGGCCGGGCACGAGGGCCGCCCTCGCCCGGCGGGGGGGGGGGGGGGGCGGGCGCGGGGCCGGGGGGGGGCGCCGGGCCCCCGAGGGCGTGGTGTGGTGGGTCGTTGTGTGCGTGAGCGGGCGGCAGGCGGGCCCCGC
>NZ_JBEXWB010000065.1:1942-22654 GCF_040629645.1 Streptomyces sp. NPDC005899
TTGGGGGCGGGCGGGGGGGCCGCACCACCCCCCCCCCCCCCACCTTTTTGCCCCGGCGCCCCCCCCCCACCCCGGGGGGCGGCGGGCCCCGGGGCCCCCCCCCCCCGGGCGGGCGGGGGCGGCGTCCGGCAGCGGGACCGTCGCGGACAGCGATCCCGCCTTGCCGATGTAGTCGTCGAACTTGGTCTCCGTCAGCGGCAGCACGTCGAGCACCTGATCGGTGCGCAGGTCGCAGAAGACCGCCCGGTACACGGGGGTGAGCGGGGTGTACGCCGTACGGGGCGAACTCGTCACGCCGCCCTCCTCAGAGCATCGGGTCGACGCGGATGAACCGGTTGTCGAACCAGTGGTTGTTGGTGGTAGCGCCGGAGCTGTAGGCCGAGACGGCGGTGTAGGTGGCGCCGGCCTGGAGCCCGGTGACCTGGAAGACCGTGCTCACCGACTGGGTGCCGCGGCCGGTGTCGATGGCCGATCGGGTCTCGTCGGCGCCGAGCCCGGTGACCAGGACGCCGTCCTTGCGGATGTTGGCCGACATCCGGCCCCAGCCGCCCTCCACCGACGGCTGCCCCTGGAAGCCGAGGTGGACGAGGACCTTCCCGGACACCGGCGCGGTGAAGGTGGTGGTGAGCGTCGGTCCGACCGTGTCGGTCACCGCCTCCGTCCACGTGGTGCTCTTGCAGTAGCCGCCGTCGGTGTTGTAGGAGAACGCGGGCGTCGGCATCGCGAGCACCCAGGCGGTGCCGCTCCACCGCTCCAGCCGGCCGTTGTTGTCGCGGTACTGGCCCACGTAACCGCCGGTCGCGAGCTGGCCGGTGGGCGCGATGCCGCCGAGCTGGCTCGGGTAGCCGACCCAGGCGCCGCCGTCCCACCGCTGGAGCTGGACGCCGACGTCGCGGTACTGCCCCGGGTAGGCGCCCGGCTCGTTGGTGTTGCCGTACAGCGGCAGGATGCCGCCGAGCGCGACCGTGCTGGTCCGCAGGTTGGCGACGGCCGAGGCCCAGGCGATGCCGCCGGTACCGACCGACGCGCCCGCCGGCACCCGGACGGTGGCCAGCGGCAGGGAGGCGGCCGGCGTCTGCGGGACCTGCGGGTTGCCCTCGGCCGTGCCCCGCACGATCTCCAGGACCGCCTCGGTGCGGCCGGACTTGTCGACCTGGGCGTCGTAGATCCGCAGGACCACCAGGTCGATGCGCGGGTTGTTGGCGTCGCCGTCGGCGAACACCACCGTGGTGTAGTCGGTGAGCACCACCGGGTAGGCCCCGGCAGCCTCGCTGCCCTGCACCACGGCACGGCCCGGAGCGACGGTGGCGGTCATGCCGGCGGTGGAGCTGAAGACGTAGAACGCGGACATCAGGGACTTGCCGTCGGGTGAGCCCGGAATGACGCCGCCGCGGCTGGCGAGCCCGCTCGTGGGGGTCATGGTGCCGGTGGGGGCGAGGCGGGTGTCGGCGCGGGACTGACCGGATTCGACGTCGGTGCGGTTGACGAGCCATGCGCTGCGCACGGGCATGTGGTCCTCCTGGAGGGATCGGCGAGGTGCTGCGGGGGTACGGGACTGCGGTGCGGGGGAGCGGCGCGGGTCACCAGTGCCCGTCACGCCAGCGGACGGTGACCGAGGCGGCGGGGTCGGCGGTGACGTCGTCCGAGCGGAACGCCAGCTCGGTGGTGCCCGGCTCAAGCTGGAACAGCTGCTCCGGCGAGGAGTCGGGGGTGGCGGTGTAGATGCGGGACGCGGTGTCGTTGAGCAGGACCGTGCCGGACTCGGTGTCGACGCTGAGGAGGTCGCCCGCGCCCAGCGCCAGGTCGTACTGGAGCTGGCGGCCGTCGGAGAGCCGGGTCAGGGACGGACGCTGCACCGGGCCGCGGAACTCCACGACGGGGCGGACGGCCGCGCCGCCGCCGTTGACCGCGGTGATCGAACCGGCGGCGCCGTTGGCGCCCCAGGTCAGCGGCCACACCAGGCCGGAGCCGGCGGCGTCGTCCCACGCCATCCCGGACTCGCTGACCGGCAGACCGGTGATCGCCTCGTGCTGGACGGTGCCGTAGCGGCGCGGGTCGGTGGCGGTCCACTGGATGCTGACCTTGGCGAACCCCTGCACCGCGTACGAGCGGTCCTGCGGCACCACCCGCCGGCTGACCCGGGCCCGGACCGCGAGGGTCTCGCCCAGCAGCCGGACGGCGAGCCAGCGTTCCCGGCCGCCCGGGCCGGTCGCGGCGCGGAAGGCGGTCGAGGTGGCGAGCGGGTCGGTCCCGGCCGGCGGCGCGAGCCAGACGGTCGCCCCGATCAGACGGGGCTGCGCCCAGCGGTCGCCGGGCCAGGAGCCGTGCTGGTCGGGGCGGAGCACGTCGCCGAGGTCCAGCTCGGGCAGGTCCTCCCAGCCGGTGATCCCGGTGCGGTCGACCGGGTAGGGCGTGCCGGCGCCCATGAGGAGCCCACCCCACTGGACCTGGCCGTCGCGGGTGATCAGGGAGCCGGGGGTGGTCTCGTCGGAGAGGGGGTTCGGGAGGGTGGAGACGGTATCGGCCATGTCGGGCCGTCACCTCGCTTCGGTTCGGGGCGTACGGGAGGGGCGCCGCCCGTCGGTGACGGTGCGGGTGCTCCGGGCCGTCCGGGCGGTGTGCGGGCGTGCGGGAGCCCGGCGGGGCGGTGCGGGACTGCGTGGCCGGGGCGCGGCGCCGGCGCGTACGGACCGGGGATCAGGCCGCGCTGCGGTACAGGAAGAGCAGGTCGTCGGCGACGGTCAGCGGGCTGCTGCCCTCGCGCTCCTGGTAGACGCGGACCCCGGGGCGGCCGGCGAAGAAGGCGGGCCCGGTGGTGGCGGAGGCTCCGGCCGGCGCGGGGAGGAAGCGGCCGAGTCGGGAGAGCGGTTGTACGGAGGAGGCTCCCGGCACGGCGGCCGGGAGGACGACACCGCCCTCGGCGAGCTGCGGGATCTTCGACAGGTGCACCCCGAACTTCTTGCCGAGGAAGTTGAAGCTCAGGTGGTTGAGCCCGTCGATGATCCAGTTGGCGAAGGCGATCAGGCCCTTGACCGGCCCGGTGATGACGCCGGCGATCGTCTGGATGCCGGTGGACATGAAGGTGCCCATGCCGTGCAGGGACTTCGACACGGCGTCGCGGACCCGGATGAAGGCGGAGGGGAGCGTCTTCGTCAGCCAGTTCAGCGTCGGCTGGACGACGCCCTTGAAACCGTTCCAGGCCCCCTTGACGACCGAGGTGACGGCGCGGGTCGCCGAGGAGATGGTGCTCCGCGCACCCTCGAAGCCGGACCTGAGGTGGGAGCCGAGGCTCTTCAGGACGGATCCGACGGTCTTCTGGACGCCTTCGAACACCTCCGACACGGTTTTCGCCCAGCCCGTGATGACCGGAGCCATGAACTCCCCGACGGCGCGGAACACGTCGAGCGCGGACCGGAAGGCCTGCTGGATCACCTTCTGGCCGGTGGCGGAGTTCATCGCGTAGTCGATGAGCAGGGCGACCAGCGGGGTGACGATGCCGAGGACGAAGCCGAGCGGGTTCGCCTTCATGGCCGTGTTGATCCCGGTCATGACGACGGAGCCGACGGTCAGGGCGACGCCGAAGAGGGTCATGGCCTTGGTGACCGTCGGGGTGTACTGCCCGAACAGGTCGGTCATCGATCCGAAGGCCCCGGCACCGGCGGCGAGGGAGCCGAGGACGCCGACGGGGCCGCGGACCTTGGTCGCGCCGGCGCGGATGCGGGTCGCGGCGGTGGAGGCGGAGGTGCCGAGTCTGCAGAATCCGCCCGCGGCCTTGGTGGCGGGGGAGGTGATGGCCCTGACGCCGTTGCCCGCCGAGACGGCACCGGCCCTGATCCGGTCGACCGCGGCGCTGACCTGGCGGAGTGAGGTGGTGAGGCGTTGTGTGGCGCCGCGTGCCCCGGAGACGTTGCCGGCGAAAGTGCGCAGGGGCGCGGCGATTCCGGCCAGCGGGTCGCCGACACTCATCCTCGGGCCTTCGACAGGAACAGCAACGCGCCGGCGGTGTCCTGGACACTGCTGCTCGACGCCTCGTAGTACTGCTCGATGTAGAAGCCGCCGTTCGCGGCGGCGGCGCCGTTGCCCACCTGGCCGGCCCGGGTGGTGTGGCCCAGGAGCCTGCTGAGCTTGGAGAGCGGCAGTACCGCCTCCGCTTCACCGGCTTCGGCGACGATGGTGTGCACACCGCCGTTGCGTGGCTGGACGATGCCGCCCTGGGCGAGGCGGGGGATGGTCGGCAGGTGGATGCCGAAGGACTTCCCGCCGACGACGGGCACCCAGCCGGGCACCGAGACCTTGATGCCGTTGAGCTTGCCGATCGCGGAGTTGATCAGCCCGATCACGGCGTTGATCGGGCCGCTGACCGCGCCCTTGATCGCACCGAAGGCGTTGCTCGCGATGGACTTGAGGCCGTTCCAGGCGCTGGACAGCTTGCTCCTGACGGCGGTGAAGGCGGCGGGGACGACACTCTTGATCCAGTTCACCACCGGGGAGATGACGGACTTGATGCCGTTCCAGACGGTGGTGATGACCTTCTTCACGGCGTTCATGGCCGTCGTGATGATCGTCTTCCACAGGGTGAAGTAGGTCTTGATGACGGTGGCGACGGCCTTGACGACCACCGAGACCGCCGTCTTGATCCCGTTCCACACGGTCTTCATGAGCTTGCCGGCCGACTGCATGACGGGGCCGACGGCCTTCATGACCGTGGTGATCACGCTCTTGATGACGGAGAACGCGGTGCTGAGGACCTTCTGCATCGTCTTCGAGCGCGTCGCCATGTCCACGATCTTGGCGATCAGCGGGGCCAGCAGGTCGAGCAGGACGCCGATGAGGTTGCCCTTCATCGACTTGTTGAGGCCCTTCATACCCTTGTCGGCCTTGGACGCACCCGACTCGAACTTGCCGAGGGCCGTCCCGCCGGTCTGCCCGGATTTGCCGGCCTTGGTGACGGACTTCTCCGTCCTGTCGGCGGCCTGCTGAAGGGATTTCATTTCCTTCGCGGACTGCTGGGATGCGCTCTTCATCCCGTTCATGCCGCTGCTGCTGCTCTGTACGTTCTGTTTCAGGCCGGTCGCGGCGCGGCCTGCCTGATCGAGACTGGTCTTGAAGGTACGGAGATTGTCCGACGCCTTCTTGAGGGTGGCGGTCAGTGCCATGCGGGTTCCGTTCGTTCAATGGTCGGCTGCCGGAGAGGTCCTCGCCGGTACTCGTCCTGCCGATTCAGCTCGCGGTTCCAGCCAGCGTGCGCATTTCTCTGTTGAGAGCGCCGATCGAGGTGGCCAGCGTGTCGATGGACTGGTGCTTCTTGGCGGCGTTCTCCAGCTTCTTGGCCGCCGAAGCCATCTGTCGCATCGCGCTAGGGGTGGCGAGGCCACGCACTTTGCCGCGATATGTATCGATCTCGGCGTTCAGCCTCGCCATGGCCGTCTTGACCTCATCGATCTGTGTGGCCGACGTGAGGTTCGGTCGCTGCGCCTGTACCGAGGTCTGTCCGGCTCCCGCCCCCTGTGCCTGAGGTGCTTCGGCAGGCTGCATCCCCCAGCCGCGCCATCCCCCCTGCTCCCCGCGGCCGAAATAGCGGGGGTTGATCTCGGCTTGCGGTCGCACGGCGCCGAAAGTGCCCATGGTCCTTGTCCGACCGGTGTACGCGATCGTCATCTGCTTGGCCTTCACCAGGAGGCCTGCCAGCAATCCGGCGGCGGCAGTCGCGGCCGCGGCTGCCAGTAGCACCTTGGCCAACAGATCGCTGCCTTTGAAGACGGCGAGGAACTCCTTGACCGGGGAAGTCTCCTTGATGATGTCTTTCCAGGTTTGTTCCTCTTCCTTCTTGGGACCCTTTTCGATGGCAGTCTTGAGGGTTTTCACCTGTTCGTCGAAGTGCTTGGTCGTGAGAGAGGTTGCTGCTATTGCGTCAACTTTTCCTTCGACAACGACGACTTTGTCGTACACTTCTTCCGTGGCGCGTGACCCCATGAATTACTCCCGCCCGAGACGAAAGGACCGGTTTTCTTCTTGCCCCGGCCCAGTCGCATCTGATATTGTTCGGATAAAATCTTGAAAGTGGGGGTTCGTGAACGTCAAACTTTTCTTTCTCGCCGTGGGCCTCATGATGCTTGCCGGCCTGTTTTTCTTCTTCGCTCTCGGTTCCTTCGGTGTACCTAGGGAGAGGCGACGGTACGGAGTCGTCGCTTTGTGGTTCTGTCTGGGATCGGCCTCTCTGGGCTCGGCGATCTACGCACTCTCCCTTTGAGTTCGGCGGAATCTACGCTGCCCTGTGCACCGCCGGCGCTTCACTGCTCAGCAGCAATATCCTGATGTATTCCTCCTTCGGTGTGCGGCCACGGGGACGCATGTGGTCACGAGGTGAGGAGTTGTGAGCGTCAAGGCGTTATCTGTCGCCGTGGACCTTATGGCGACAGGTGCTGTGTTCTTCTTTCACCCCGGGGAGATTTCAGTTTCGCGAGAACATCGACGGGTCGGCCAGGTCGTTCGTGGTTCTGTCCGGGTTGCTTCTTCTGGCGGCCTGTCTCTATGAGATCGCCCTCTGATCCGGGGTCCGCCGAATCCGCACGTGGCACGGTCCGCGTCCCTGACGGTCGCCGGAACGCAGCGGACAAGAGATCGCGCGCTACGACCCCCGTCGGCCGCCCCGCACGCGCAGGGCGGCCGATGGGGGCGTGTCACCCGAAGAACCGGGCCAGCTCCGAAGGGCTCGGGACGGCCTGCGGGGCGTCGGCAGACGTGGTGTCGCCGGCCTCCTCGTCCCGCTCGCCCCCCTCCTCCGCGTCCCCCGGCCGCGGCACCGGTACCGGCTGTTCCGGCGGGTCGGACTCCCCGTCGCCGTTGACGACGGAGAACATCCAGTTGGCCGCCGCGAGATGGTCCACCACCGCCGCCAGCAGGTAGTCGGTGACGGACCACTCGGCGGCCTCGCCGTCGGTGTCGCGGATGGTGGCGCTGTCCCGCGGCAGGTGCTTGATCAGGATCGCGAGCCGGCGGGAGGAGAGCTCCCCCCGGTGCCAGTCGAGCAGGTCCACCCCGTAGTGCCGGAGCAGATCGGCTTCGAGAGCCTCGGCGTGTTCATCGGCGAACGCGACGAGGCTCAGTCTTCCCCCAGGCCGAGCCCGGTCTCCTTGCCGTACGCCTCCAGGATGGCGGCGATGTCCTGCATGGTGACGTCCAGCTGCGCGAAGCGGGCGAACTGCTTCTTGCCCAGGAGGAGTTCGAGCAGGCCGTCGACGTCGTTGTCGTCCAGGCCGCGCAGCGCCCGGGCGGTGACGCGGGTCAGTTCGGTCGGCAGCTCGAAGGTGTCGCCGTCGATGGTGAACGACCAGGAGCGGCCGAGCGCCTCCATGCGCTGGGCTCGGGCGGCGGACACGTCGAAGGTGGCCATGGGGTCTCCGTTTCGGGAAGGGGGCCGCACCGGCGGCCCGGTCGGGCGCGTCGCGGTGCGGTGCGGCGGGTTCGGTGCGTGCGGACGTGCGGGGTCGTGCGGTACGGAAGCCGCGGGGCGCCGGCACACCGGGCGGGGCCGGAGCACCGGCGCCCCGTGGAGTCGCGCCCCCGGAGGCCGGGGGCGCCGGGGTCACGCCTTGGCGTACGCCGGGTCCTTCATGACGAAGGTCGCCAGCGGCTGGGTCTCGCCGGAGGACAGCGCCGTGAAGGTGACGCCCAGGGACGCGGCGGCCTTGCGGGCCAGCTTGATGTCGTCCGACGCGGTGACCTGGCCGCGCGGGATCACGAACCGGTAGGTGACCTCCAGCCCGTCGTGGAACTCCAGGCCGAGGGCGCGCTCGTCGAACTGCGGGCCGTCCGGCACGTTGTAGGAGTAGACGCCCGGGTTGGTGGTGGCGTTCACCGCCGAGACCGTGTCACCGCCCATGAAGAACGGCAGGGTGTCCTCGTTGAACTGGAGCATGGCGAACTTCAGCGTCAGGTCGCGGTCCGCGTAGATGAAGCGGGCCGGGCTGACCGCCTGCCACGTCTCGACCGGGTCCAGCTTGTCCTTCTTGGAGAAGGTCACGCCGTCGGTGGACGTGTAGCCGAGGTCCCGCCACAGCGCGCTGTCCCAGTCGGCCGCCGGGTCGTTGGAGAAGGCGGTCGGCGCCGGAGTGCCGGCCGGGGCCACGAGGATGCGGCCCGTACCGGCGATGCGGATCTCGGACGAGTTGTTACCAGCCATGAAGGTGGCTTCCTTTCCAGGGGTGGTGCCCCCGTGCGGGGGCCGCCGTATCCGGGGCGGGTACGGCGAAGGCCCCGCCGAGTCGGTTCGGCGGGGCCTGGTTCGTGGGGCGTCGTGCGGCCCGGTGGGCGGGCCGGACGCGAATGCGCGGTCCGCGCGGCGGGTGCGGACGAGGCGCTCGTCCGTACGGCCTGGGTCGTCAGTCCGTACGGACGGTGAAGCGGAGGATGCACATGTAGCGGTTGGCGCCCGCGTAGACGTAGTCGGGCAGCCAGCGCGGGCCGTCCTCCTCGATCACCTCGCTGACGAACGAGGTGCCGAAGACGGTGCCGGTCGCGGCCAGCAGGGTGGCGCGGGCGGCGTTGGCGAGGGTGTGTGCCACCGACTTCTCCGGTCCGTAGACCTCGAGCTGGATCAGCGGGCGGTCGACGTGCAGGTCGTCGACCCAGGCGCCGCCCATGCGGGAGATCAGCACGGCCTTCTGCGTCCCGTCGAAGCCGGCCGGCGGTGCGTCGTCGACGTACGCGTCCGCCAGCTCCGCGCGGGTCTTGAGCAGGTCCCGCACGATCGCCTGGACGTCCGGGAACGTCCCTGGCGCGGATGAGGGCATGGTGTCACTCCTTTGTACGGGCCGAGGACGGACGCCCGTGCGTACGGCCCGTACGCACGCCGGACACGACGGCGGCGGAGCGGTGCCTCTCGGAGGGAGGGGGCACAGCTCCGCCGCTGCACTCATAGTGATCCATGAATTGCGCGCGCGCAACCAACTACGTCGGAACGGTGCCCCGTTCGAACCTTCGAACAGCGAGGTGCGCCGAGGGGGTGGGGGCGTGTCGCCGCGTCATAAGCCAGGTGGGGGCACCGGGGTCTGCGCTATCCTGACAAGCCGATTCGAACACAAATTCGATCGGATCGAACATGGCATGGACCGACGCAGGCGTAAGGACGGTGTGGGGTCGTGACGACGAACAACGAATGGAGGCCGGTCTCCGGCGGTGAGCAGTCGTGGTGACCGGGGAGCCGGGGGAGCGGCTGGCCGATGTCATGGCCGCCGCGGTCACGGTGGCCGTGGAATCGGCGGAGGCCGGGCGCTACACCGGCGAGATGGGCAGAACCCTGGCCGCGGTCGTGGGCGAGGTGGGGGCCAGGATCGTCGGCGAGGCCGAGCTGCGGGGCTTCTCCTCCGGCTGGCAGGAAGCGATGGCCGCCAGACCCGCCGCGGTGCGCCCACTCCGCACCGCCAGGGCCCACCCCTGACGGGCACGGCCCCGTCCCGGCTGCCCGGATCCCGTGCAGGGCCCCGCGCGCGTCCCGTACGTACGCCGCGCCCGTGAACGGTGGGCGCCCACCACCGGCGCACCGACCGGCAGCGACCGGCCCCGGACCGGCCCGGCCGCCTTCCCCGACCCGCACGCCGCGCCCCGGGCGCGCCCTGCGAGTGGTACGCGGGGGCGGTCCAGCCGTGGGCCGTGCGAACGCGAACGTCCCCGGTTCCCTGTGCGGGAACCGGGGACATCGGTGTGTGCCGCTGGTCCGGGGCGACTCCGGTCAGCCCTGCGGGGCGGGGTCGGGGCAGGTGGCGGTGGCGGTGGCCGTGCGGCGCCGAGGGGCGCGGCGGGTGGCGCGTTCGGCGGCGAACACGTCCTCCAGCCGGTACAGGTGGCTCCTGCCCTGGTGGCCGGAGGGCCGCAGGTGGCCGAGCTGCACCCACTTCCTGATCGTCGCGGGCACCACGCCCGCCTCCTGGGCGGCCAGGGCGCTGGTCACCAGAGTGACGCCGGTCAGCGTGTCGTACGGGTGCCGGGAGGCGCTCACCGGGCATCGGCCCCGTCTCCGGCACGGGAGGCCACCACCGCGAACACGTGGCGGCCGGCCGGCCAGGCGTCCCCTTCCCAGAGATGGCGGAAGGCCGGATCGCTCACGCAGTCGCACCCCTCGTCCCCGCAGCGGCACCCCGGATTGACACAGAGCACGGCCTCCCGGTCGGGGAAGGCGCGCAGGGACACGGAGTCGCACCAGGGGCAGCGCCCCGGGAGCCGGACCATCGTCTCCGTCTCGCCCAGGGCGCGGGCGCACCGCCGGGCCATCCGGCGCAGCTCGTCGCGGGCGTGCCGGGCGAGCGTCGGGTCGGCGGCGGTGTGCCCCAGGAGCCCGGTGATCCGGGTGAGCCTCTCGGGCACCGGGGCGCGGCGCGGACGGCCGGACCCGAGCCGGCCGAGGAGCGCCTCCTCCAGTTCCACGACGCCGTCGCTGATGTCGCGCAGCGCGTCCGACACATGCAGCCGCACGGGGGCGGCCGAGTGCCCGGGGACAGCCAGTCCCCGCTGCTCGTTGCGCAGGGCCTCCTCGCGTTCCGTACGGCTCAGGGCGGCGCGCGCCGCTCGCTCGGCCGGGCCCGGGACGTGCCGGACGGGGGACGGCCGGCTGCCCGAGGACGGCGCCAGCTCCTCCAGCAGGTCGGGGAACTGGCGGGCCAGGGTGGCGGCCCAGAGTGCCGCGTCCCTGGCGATGCCGGTCCCGTCCGCCTCCTCGGCGGCCCGCCCGGATCCCGCTCCGGGGACGCGCCCGGGGGACTGCCAGGCGTTCGGACCGGGGTTCGGACCGGCGTACGGTCCGGTGGCTTCGGGAAACTCGCTCTCGTCACCCATGGCGGGCCCTCCTTCTGTGTGCTCCTGCGTGTTCCTGCGCGTGATGTGTCGGTCCGGGCGTGTCGTCCGCTTCCCCGCTCATGAGAGGACCGGCCGGGCGGCCCGGGTTCAGGCGGCGCTGCGACGGCGCCTCCCGCGCCCCAGGGCGACGGGCCGGCCGTTGCGCCAGAGCCGTCCCGCGCACACCCCGTCGAACCAGGTGTCGGACGGCGCCACCGTCTCCTCGCACCGGCGGACGACCGGGCAGCGGGCGCAGGCGTCGAGGGCGGGTGCGGCCTCGGCCGGTTGCCGGGCGAAGACCGTCTCGGGGGGCAGTCCGAGGCAGGCGGCCGACGCGGTCCAGGTGTGGGAAGTGAGGGAGAGGAACGACGGATCCATGGAGGCTCCTGGTGCGCGTGCGGTGGGACGGGAGGGAGGGGCCTGACGGCGTCAGGGGTTCGACCGGAGATGCACAGTGACAGATTGCGTGCGAGCGCGCAACGAAGAACCCGACGAGAGATCATTTTCAGCCGACTACACAAAGTGATGGCAGGGTCGCGATACGCACGGAATGGGACAGGTCTTCAGTAGATCTACACATTGCGCGCGCGAAAGCGCATAAGTATGTGCGCGCAAGCGCGGTAGCCTGGGGCTCGCTTCGGAGGGAGGCGAAGGCCTGTGACCGTCAGTGAACTGGAACAGTTCACGGCCTGGATCGAGGACGTGATCCGGCGGCGTGGATACGACATCGACAGCCCGCGCGGCGGCGGCAAGTCCCGCCTCGCCGACGAGGCGGGCGTGCACCGGGCGGCCATCACGCGGCTGCTGCAACGCCAGAGCATGCCGGACCTGGAGACGATGCGCAGGCTGGCGCACGTCCTGAACATCCCTGTGCGGGAGATGCTCATCCGCTCCGGCCGGCTCACCGAGGACGAGCTGCCGATGCCCCCGGCCGCGGACGACCTGGACCGGCGGAACGCCGTGAGCGAGCGGATCACGCTGGAGGAGGCCGCCGCCGCACTCGGCGTCCCGGCCGAGCAGCGGGAGATGTTCATGCGGGTCGCCGGGCAGTTCCTGCCCGCGGACCCGGTGGACCAGGACCTGCCGGCCCGGCGCACCCGGAGGGGCTGAGGGAGTACGGGGCGTGGGCGCTCCTCCCACGGAGCCCGCCACCGGCCTTCGTGCGGGGTTCCTCGCCGTCCCGCGTGCGGACGTCGCCATCCGTCGCACGGGGGGCGGCGCACCCCGGCTCCCTGTGCTCCCGCTGTCCCCTCGCTGTGCACCGCCTCCGGGCCGCGCGGACGTGATCGCTAAGCTGATCCGGGTCCGTTCGAAGAGGAGGGGCCCGCCGCCACCGGCCCCGATGCACCGAGGCGGGGAACGGTGCGCCCGGCGAGGGCGCGGGTGCCGCACCGCCGTGCCGGGAACGGTGGAGCAGACGTCAGGAAGAGCCGCGCATGGGCGAGAGCGACAAGGGCTCCCGGCCGGCGAACGGCTCGTCCGGGGCCGCACCGCGTCATCGGCGGCCACCGGCCACGGACGTGGGGGAGGGCGGGGAGATGCCTTCCGGAGACCTCGCCCGGCTGCTCGCCGCCGTCGGCGTCCTGCTGGGAAGCCACGCGGCGGGCGATCTGGTGGTCGTGCCGCGTGAGGAACTGGAGCGCCGCGAGTACGCCGCGTACGGCCAGGGCTGGCGCGATGCGGCGGACCTGTACTACCGGAGCGCCGGATGGGCCGACGGCCTTCCGGCGGCGGACGCCGGTGCACGGACGCCCGGGCAGGCCGCGGTCATCCCGTTCCGCCGCAGGGCCGCTCACGGCACGCGCGATGACGCGCCGAGCGACACGCGCGATGACACGCCGAGCGATGGGGCGAGCGACACGCCGAGCGATAAGCGCGATGAGACGCCGAGCGACGCGCCGAGCGACACGCCGAACCGCGCCGGACCGCTCCCGGCCGCGCCGCCCACAGGTCCCGCCCGGCCCGTCGCCGGTGCTGAGGGCCCCTCGGCTTCCGAGGCCGCCGGCCCCGGACCGGCGGTCCCCGACACGACCCCCGGTGACACGGTCCACTCGGCTCCCGGGACCGCTCGTACCGGACCGGCGGTCCCCGGGCCCACCCGTCCGCCACGCCGTGGCTCCGGGGCCGAGAACCCCGCTCCCGGCGGCTCCCCACCGTCGGACGGGCCCCGCCCGGACCCCCTGGCCCGCCCCGGCTCGGCGACTCCGTCGCGTCCCCCGGCGTTCGCCCCCAAGAGCCGCCGATCCAAGGTGCCCACCATTCCGCGCCTCCCCCGGCCGCGGCGCCGGGGCCGCCCCGAGGGACAGGACTGAAGGACGTGTCTGCGTCCCGGCGGAACCGGGAATCCGAGCGTCGTGCTGCGGATCCTCGACCGGCGTGCGGTCAGGATCCACCTGCTGGGCGAGGCAGGGAGGACTCTCCCCGGCCCCGCGCCGGCTGAGTGGATCATGGTCGCCCGGTCGCCCGGGCGCACAGGCCGGCCCGCCCGCGACGGCGCCCGGAGACGCCGCGGCCGGGGGCCCCGTCCGGGTGGGCAGCATTTGTTTTGACCCAGGTCCGTGAGGTAGGTACGCTCAAGCCTTGTGCCTGGGGTGTGCCTGGGCTCGTGTGCGTGTCCTCAACCGCACGGCGAGTCCGTAAGTGGCCACCGCAATCTGTCTTACTCCTGCCTCACCGCGGGAGCTTGCAGTATTCGACACACCCGACCGCGTGGGTCGGCGAGTGTTCCAGGTTAGTTTCACGAACGGCACACAGAAACCGGAGAAGTAGTGCCTACGATCCAGCAGCTGGTCCGGAAGGGCCGGCAGGACAAGGTCGAGAAGAACAAGACGCCCGCGCTCGAGGGTTCGCCCCAGCGTCGCGGCGTCTGCACGCGTGTGTTCACGACCACCCCGAAGAAGCCGAACTCGGCGCTCCGTAAGGTCGCGCGTGTGCGTCTGACCTCCGGTATCGAGGTCACGGCCTACATCCCGGGTGAGGGGCACAACCTGCAGGAGCACTCCATCGTGCTCGTGCGTGGTGGCCGTGTGAAGGACCTGCCGGGTGTTCGTTACAAGATCATCCGCGGTTCGCTCGACACCCAGGGTGTCAAGAACCGCAAGCAGGCCCGCAGCCGCTACGGCGCCAAGAAGGAGAAGTAAGAATGCCTCGTAAGGGCCCCGCCCCGAAGCGCCCGGTCATCATCGACCCGGTCTACAGCTCTCCTCTTGTCACCTCGCTGATCAACAAGATCCTCCTCGACGGCAAGCGTTCCACCGCCGAGCGGATCGTGTACGGCGCCATGGAAGGCCTCCGCGAGAAGACCGGCGCCGACCCGGTCATCACGCTGAAGCGCGCGCTTGAGAACGTCAAGCCGTCGCTCGAGGTCAAGTCCCGCCGTGTCGGTGGCGCCACCTACCAGGTGCCGATCGAGGTCAAGCCCGGTCGCGCCGCCACCCTCGCTCTGCGCTGGGTCGTGGGTTACTCCCGCGCCCGCCGCGAGAAGACCATGACCGAGCGCCTCATGAACGAGCTGCTCGACGCCTCCAACGGTCTTGGCGCTGCCGTCAAGAAGCGCGAGGACACCCACAAGATGGCCGAGTCCAACAAGGCCTTCGCGCACTACCGCTGGTAGTCGCTTCCCCCATCGAGACCGAGAGAAGATTGAGCCTTATGGCCACCACTTCGCTTGACCTGGCCAAGGTCCGCAACATCGGGATCATGGCCCACATCGACGCGGGCAAGACGACCACCACCGAGCGGATCCTCTTCTACACCGGCGTCTCGTACAAGATCGGTGAAGTCCACGACGGCGCAGCCACGATGGACTGGATGGAGCAGGAGCAGGAGCGCGGCATCACGATCACGTCCGCCGCGACGACCTGTCACTGGCCGCTCAACGATGTTGACCACACCATCAACATCATCGACACCCCCGGTCACGTCGACTTCACCGTCGAGGTGGAGCGTTCGCTCCGCGTCCTCGACGGTGCCGTCACCGTGTTCGACGGCGTGGCCGGCGTCGAGCCCCAGTCCGAGACCGTGTGGCGTCAGGCGGACCGCTACGGCGTGCCGCGCATCTGCTTCGTCAACAAGCTCGACCGTACGGGCGCGGAGTTCCACCGCTGCGTCGACATGATCGTGGACCGCCTCGGCGCTGTTCCGCTGGTCATGCAGCTCCCCATCGGTGCCGAAGCCGACTTCAAGGGCGTTGTCGACCTCGTGTCGATGAAGGCCTTCGTGTGGTCGGACGAGACCGCCAAGGGCGAGATGTACGACACCGTCGACATCCCGGACACGCACAAGGAGGCCGCCGAGGAATGGCGCGGCAAGCTCCTCGAGGCCGTCTCGGAGAACGACGACCAGATGATGGAGCTGTACCTCGAGGGCGTCGAGCCCACCGAGGAGCAGCTGCACGACGCGATCCGCAGGATCACGCTCGCGTCGAAGGGCACGGCCGACTCCGTCACCGTGACCCCCGTCTTCTGTGGCACGGCGTTCAAGAACAAGGGCGTCCAGCCCCTGCTCGACGCGGTCGTCCGCTACCTGCCTTCCCCCCTGGACGTCGAGGCCATCGAGGGCCACGACGTCAAGGACCCGGAGCTGGTCGTCAAGCGCAAGCCTTCGGACGACGAGCCGTTCTCCGGCCTGGCGTTCAAGATCGCGAGCGACCCGCACCTCGGTAAGCTCACCTTCGTCCGGATCTACTCCGGTCGCCTCGAGGCCGGCACCGCGGTGCTGAACTCGGTCAAGGGCAAGAAGGAGCGCATCGGCAAGATCTACCGCATGCACGCGAACAAGCGTGAGGAGATCGCGTCGGTGGGCGCCGGTGACATCGTCGCCGTCATGGGCCTGAAGCAGACCACCACGGGTGAGACGCTGTCCGACGACAAGCACCCGGTGATCCTGGAGTCCATGGACTTCCCGGCGCCGGTCATCCAGGTCGCCATCGAGCCCAAGTCCAAGGGTGACCAGGAGAAGCTGGGTGTCGCCATCCAGCGGCTCTCGGAGGAGGACCCCTCCTTCCAGGTGCACTCCGACGAGGAGACCGGCCAGACCATCATCGGTGGTATGGGCGAGCTTCACCTCGAGGTGCTCGTCGACCGCATGAAGCGCGAGTTCCGCGTCGAGGCGAACGTCGGCAAGCCCCAGGTCGCGTACCGCGAGACGATCCGCAAGACCGTCGAGCGCATCGACTACACGCACAAGAAGCAGACTGGTGGTACCGGCCAGTTCGCGAAGGTGCAGATCGCCCTCGAGCCCATCGAGGGTGGCGACGCCTCCTACGAGTTCGTCAACAAGGTCACCGGTGGCCGTATCCCCCGTGAGTACATTCCCTCGGTGGACGCGGGCGCCCAGGAAGCCATGCAGTTCGGCATCCTGGCCGGCTACGAGATGGTCGGCGTCCGCGTCACCCTTCTCGACGGTGGTTACCACGAGGTCGACTCCTCGGAGCTCGCCTTCAAGATCGCCGGTTCGCAGGCGTTCAAGGAGGGTGCCCGCAAGGCGTCCCCCGTGCTCCTCGAGCCGATGATGGCCGTCGAGGTCACCACGCCCGAGGACTACATGGGCGATGTCATCGGCGACCTCAACTCCCGCCGTGGCCAGATCCAGGCCATGGAGGAGCGCAGCGGCGCTCGCGTCGTGAAGGGCCTCGTGCCCCTCTCGGAGATGTTCGGCTACGTCGGAGACCTCCGCAGCAAGACCTCGGGTCGCGCAAGCTACTCGATGCAGTTCGACTCCTACGCCGAGGTTCCGCGGAACGTCGCCGAGGAGATCATCGCGAAGGCCAAGGGCGAGTAACTCTTCCGAGCTCACGCTTTAGGCTTGTCACCGGAGCCCGGTCGGGCATTCGTCGCAGCGCGTAAGCGGCGCGGCGAATGCCCCCGGCACCGGCATTCCAGCAAAGATCACCTGGCGCCGATGAAGCAAGGCGTACAGAACCACTCAGGAGGACCCCAGTGGCGAAGGCAAAGTTCGAGCGGACTAAGCCGCACGTCAACATCGGCACCATCGGTCACATCGACCACGGTAAGACGACCCTCACGGCCGCCATTACCAAGGTGCTGCACGACGCGTACCCGGACCTGAACGAGGCCTCGGCCTTCGACCAGATCGACAAGGCTCCTGAGGAGCGTCAGCGCGGTATCACGATCTCGATCGCGCACGTCGAGTACCAGACGGAGTCGCGTCACTACGCGCACGTCGACTGCCCGGGTCACGCCGACTACATCAAGAACATGATCACGGGTGCGGCGCAGATGGACGGCGCCATCCTCGTGGTCGCGGCCACCGACGGCCCGATGCCGCAGACCAAGGAGCACGTGCTCCTGGCCCGCCAGGTAGGCGTGCCGTACATCGTCGTCGCGCTGAACAAGGCCGACATGGTGGACGACGAGGAGATCCTGGAGCTCGTCGAGCTCGAGGTCCGTGAGCTCCTCTCCGAGTACGAGTTCCCGGGCGACGACCTTCCGGTCGTCAAGGTCTCGGCGCTCAAGGCCCTCGAGGGCGACGCCGAGTGGGGCAAGACCGTTCTCGACCTGATGAAGGCCGTCGACGAGTCCATCCCGCAGCCCGAGCGTGACGTCGAGAAGCCGTTCCTCATGCCGATCGAGGACGTCTTCACGATCACCGGTCGCGGTACGGTCGTCACCGGCCGTATCGAGCGTGGTGTCCTCAAGGTCAACGAGACCGTTGACATCGTGGGCATCAAGCAGGACAAGACCACCACCACGGTCACCGGCATCGAGATGTTCCGCAAGCTGCTCGACGAGGGCCAGGCCGGTGAGAACGTCGGTCTGCTGCTTCGTGGCATCAAGCGCGAGGACGTCGAGCGCGGCCAGGTCATCATCAAGCCGGGTTCGGTCACGCCGCACACCGAGTTCCAGGCCCAGGCCTACATCCTGTCGAAGGACGAGGGTGGCCGTCACACCCCCTTCTTCAACAACTACCGCCCGCAGTTCTACTTCCGTACCACGGACGTGACGGGCGTTGTGACCCTTCCCGAGGGCACCGAGATGGTCATGCCGGGTGACAACACCCTCATGGACGTCGCGCTGATCCAGCCGGTCGCCATGGAAGAGGGCCTGAAGTTCGCCATCCGTGAGGGTGGCCGGACCGTGGGCGCCGGCCAGGTCACCAAGATCGTCAAGTAGTCACTTGACCGTCTGACCTGGTTGCTCCGCACAGAGCACCAGAAGGGCCCCGCACCTCTCGAAGGAGAGGTGCGGGGCCCTTCGTCGTGCGGGGCGGGGCCCTGTGCGGAGCGGGCCCTGCGCGGCGTGGGGGTCGGTGCGACGCCGAGGCCGTGCGGGTGCGGGGAACCTCGGTGCATGGTTGCCGTCCCGTCCCGCTACGGCCGCCACGTCCACGGCCGGGCGTCCGGGCCGAGTCCGACGACGACCGGCCGGCCGTCCGCACCCAGGTGGAGGGCGGCTCCGTCCAGGGCGACCGCGCCCCGTCCCCGTACGTGGTGGCCGTCGGCGGTCCGCACCTGCGGCAGGCCCTCGGTGGTCCGGCCGAGCAGTACCGGGCCACGCGGTGAGGGGACGGCGACCACCGGGCCGTAGCCGCCGAAGGGGGTCGCGGGCGGTTCGGCCCCGGCTCGTACGGCGCTCTGCGCGGGCGTGGCGGCGGCCCGCACGGTGGCGGGAGCCCCGTGCGCGGCCTGCACCGTGGACCGAGCCCCAGGTGCCGCCCGTACGGTGGTCACCCCCGGTTCGGCGGCCGGTGTCCCGTGCGCCGCCCGCACGGTGGTCAGCCCCGGTTCGGTGGCGGCCCGGTAGTAGAGCTCCAGGGCGCCGTCCGGTGCGAGGAGGGCGGCGGGCCCGTCGCCCGGGACCGGGGCGCCGATGAGCTGGGTGCGTGCGGTGAGGTCCGCCCCCGGGGCGTCCTGCGTCCAGTGGTGCACGGCGTGGTGTCCGGCGCCGAAGACGTGCACGCGCCCGGCGCCGTCCACGACGGCACCGAGTCCGTCCTGCACCTCGCCGCCCCCCGTGTCACGCCACGCGCCCCACCGGCCGGTCGCCTCCCGTATCCGGGTGCTCACCCCCTTCTCCGCGTTGCGCACGAAGAGATGGACCCGCCCGTCCGGTGCGGTGACCGCGACCGGCACGCCCGTGCGCCGTCCCGCGTCGCGCCCGGCGGACGGGGTGCCGAGGCCACGCCAGGGGAGGAACCCGCCGCGCCCCGGGGCGCCCTGCTCCAGGAGCACGATCTCGCGCTCGTTGTCGCCGCCGTGGCCGGCGAGGGCCGCGAAGCGGAGCCCGAACAGCAGCAGCCGCCCGTCTGCGGTGGTCGCCGAGCCCAGGGCGGGGGCGAGAGGTCCGCCACCGAGGTCGTGCGGCGGGCCCCAGAGGCCGCTGCCGGCTTCGGTCTCCCGCCACCGCACCGCCCGGAGCCCCACGACCGCGTAGGCGGCGAGCCGTCCGCCGGGTTCCGCGGCGACGACGGTACGGGGGCCTGGGTAGCGGTGACGGGTGGAGCGGACCCACCCCTTCCTGTTGGTCAGCGGCCTGTCACCGCCCACGTTGTAGTCGCCGCAGCCGGACGGGTTGCCGCACTCCCAGTCGGGTGAACCGCCGTACGGGACGAGCGGGGCGGCCTTCGCCTCCAGCACGGCGGGCGGCAGGTTCTTGGGCCAGTGCCGGTTGTAGTAGCCGCGGAAAGCCGTGGTGACGAAGCCGGGCACCTCCCCGCCACCCGCCGTGGCACCGGCCACCCACCGGAACATCGCCGCCCACGCGAAGCACGCCGCCGCGGTGTGGTCGGCGTGGTCGGAGTACCCGCGCTGCTCGCTGTCCGCCCGCCGGGCCGCCTCGGTGCTGTGCTGGACGTCCGGGTCGGGGTCCAGGGTGTGGACGAGGGTGGGCCGGTAGCGCTCCAGCAGCCCGGCGAGGACGTCGACGAGCCCGTCGTACGTGTACGAACCGGTGTGCCGCAGCGGCGAGCCGTCGGCCACGACCGTGCGCAGGGCCAGTCCGCGGTCCTGCCAGAGACTGGGCAGTCCGAGACGGTGCCGGCCGGTGTGCATCGCGGTGTTGAGGAAGACCAGCTCCACCCGTCGCCCGCCGCCGGCCAGCACGTTCACCTCGGCCCGGTGGTGCCCGCCGAGCTCCGCGACGGACACGTCCCAGGGTGTGAAGGCGTCCATTCCGAGCAGGGTCGCGTACGCCTGCCGGAGCCCCTGGTGGCGCGAGGACGAGTAGGCGGCCTTGTCCGGGGCCGGGCGGGGCGCGCCCGGGATCTTGTTGACGCCGTCGGCCTCGCCCGCGGTGAGGTAGACGCACACCAGCGGCGTCCCCGCGTCGAGGGCGCGCCGGGTGTCGGGGTTCATGAAGTACAGGTCGTCGTCCGGGTGGGCCAGGATCTGCATGAGCTGTGCCCGCCGACCCGCGCGTACGGCCAGACCCGGCGCCGGATCGGGGGCGAGGTCCGTGCGCCGGGGGGCGGGCACGGAGCACGCGGCCAGGGTGCCCAGGGCGGTGGTCGCGAGCAGGGTCCGCCGCTGCACACGTGGTCCCGTCGCACGCCGGGTCCGTTCGGGCCGTTCCCCGTTTCCGGGCACACCCGGTTCGTCCACCATGTTGTGCACGTCGTCCGCTCCCCCCGCGGCGGACGGGCGCCGACGGCCCTGTGCTGCGTTCCCGCCGCCTTGTCGCGCATGGTCAGACGGTGATCGGGGCGCCCGGGTTGCCCGCCCGGAGCAGGTGCGACGGACGACCGGCCCGGGACCGTCACGAGAGCGTGGGGTCCTGGGAGTGATCGTGGTGGTGGCAACTTTGGTGCTCGCGGTGCGGCCGAGCCTGCTGACCGGCCGCCTCCCGGGAGGGGCAGCACAGCTGACGCGGGGCCGCTGCCCGCCGAGACCGCGCCGCCGACCGCCGCGCCCGGCGGCGGTCGGGC
>NZ_JBEXWB010000066.1:0-22450 GCF_040629645.1 Streptomyces sp. NPDC005899
CGCATCGACGTCCTCTTCGCCATGCTCCGCGACGGCACCTTCTACCAACCACCCACCGCTGCAACGGCTTGACGAAAACCATAGGGGCACTTTTTACGGGCGCCGGCCGCGTGCTGATGAGCGCGGGTGATCGTGGAGTCCACCGATACCAGCCAGTCAACGTCCCCAGCCGCATCCTTCTGAGCCTGAACGGTTTCAAGCATCCGCCTGAACGTGCCATCGAGCGCCCACCTGCGGAAACGTGTATACAACGTCCGCCAAGACCCGTACCTCTCCGGCACATCACGCCAGGCCGAGCCAGTCCGCAGCTTCCACACGATCCCGTTCAGCACCACCCGGTCGTCCCGCCGGGGCCGCCCCGTGTCCGTCCGCGGAAGCAGCCCCGATAGAACGTCCCACTCTTCGTCCGAGAGCTCATGTCGCCGCACCATGCGCCACATGATGCCCCAGCGACAGCCTTTGAAGACAGGCCCTAGACGTCTGGGAGCCGGGCGAGCACAACGGCACCTTCCGCGGCAACAACCCCGCCTTCGTCACGGCAACCGCCACGCTGGAGGCGTACTGGAACGACGGGTCGGCGATGGAGAAGCAGACCCGCACCCGCGGTGAGCAGGTCGAAAAGCACCTGATCGCCATCACCGAGGAGAACCGCGCAGACGTCAAGGAGTACCGGGGCCCGGGCCTGGTCCGGGGCCTGGAGTTCCACGACAAGGACCGCGCGGGCCGCATCGCCCGGCGCGCCTTCGAACTGGGGCTGCTGATTGAGACGTCCGGCCCACAGAGCGAGGTCGTCAAACTGCTGCCGGCTCTCACCATCACGGCCGACGAATTGGATGAGGGACTGCGCACACTTGCCCGCGCCATCCGCGACGTACGTCATTAGCCGGTGTCCTATCGTGGGCAGGCGCAGAGACGACGTGATCATGGTCACCTCGATGTCTGGGGAAGGCCTGCCACGGAAGCGGTGGCCGGGGTGGAGCGGCTGGTAGGGCCGAACCACTCGCACAGGACGATGGTGGCGTCGTCCTGAAGATCCCCGTCGTGGTGGGCGAGCAAGGAGCGCATGAGGCGGCGCAGGGTTTCGGCGACGGGAAGGCTGTCGGAATGGTGTCGGACGAGGAAGTCGCGGAAGGCGTCCTCGCCGAATTCCTCGCCGGCCGCGTTGCGGGCCTCGGTGATGCCCTCGGTGTATAGCACCAGGCGGTCGCCGGGTTGCAGCTGCTCTCGGCACAGGACGGTGGGCAGGCCGAAATCGCTGCCCATGGGGTGGGCGGGCGGGCAGTCCAGGAGACTGGTCCAACGGCCGCCGCAGATCACGACCGGTGGCAGATGCCCCCGGTTCGTCCACGTCAGCACGCCGGTGGTCGTGTCCAGATCGGCCAAGATGCCGGTGACCCAGCGTTCGGCACGGAACTCCTGGAGCAGGACCTGCTCGATCGCGTCCCCGAGCCCGGCCAGGCTCGTGCCCTGGCGACGGCTGTTGCGACAGGCGCCCATGGCCGAGTTGGCCGTCAGCCCGGCGGCGGTGTCATGCCCCATCGCGTCGAACAGCGACAGATGCACGGCGTCACCTGCGGTGGCGTAGTCGTAAGTGTCGCCGCTGACCTCGTAGGCCGGCTCCATCACCGCGGCGACGGCCACGTTGCCGTCCGCATAGGTGCGTGGCGCCATCAGTTGCCACTGCATCTCCGCGGCCACGTTCATCGGTTTGGTACGGGACAGCCGAGCGAGAGAGTCACTGGTATCGCGGGCGCCGGCGACCAGCATCGCCACCAGCGACGCGAGCGAGAACATGGCCTCGCGCACGTCCTCATCGTCCGTCGCCAGCCCCAGGTGCAGTACGCCCACACGTTCGGTTCCGTCCAGAAGCGGAACCCACCACCGGTATGCGCCCTCGACACTGCCGGTCGCGACGGTGATGCTGCCGTACTGGTAGGCCCGCCCCGCTACCGTGCCCTCCACCAGAATCTCCGCCTGCTGCCCACCCGGCTTGCGGGCGGCTTCCAGCCCGCTGCCGGTGACCAGCCGCAGCACATCACGCTGCAGATCACCCAGATAGGTCAGCACGTCGGTGAAACCGGCAACCGCCGCGTGTCTCGCCACCACCCCCGGTAGGTACTCGAAGGACAACACATGGCTGTCGGTCAGCAGACCGGCCGGCATGCACCGCACTTTCCGGTCCCGGATCACCGCGGCACTCACCTCACACATCGGTTCATGCGCCAGAGAGCCCGCCCCATGTCCCAGTTCCACGCGCGGCAGCCGGAAGTGCTACCTGCCGGGGCACTACGTATCAGTGCCGTCGCTCCGTTGCCGGGCCCAAGTCTGCGCGCCGTTGTGACCGGCCGGCTGCACGTCTACGCGTCCTGGCGAGCCAGCGGCGCACCGTGGAAGCAGAGATGCTGTCGGTGATCCCGCGCGCTGTCAGCTCGGCGGCCAGTTCCGGGCAGGACCAGCGTGACAGCGGCAGATCGCTCTCGGCCGGGCGTTGGCAGGCCATAGCTTTGACCTCGACGACCTGTACGGAAGTGCATTGTGCCGGACGTCCGGAGCGTCTGCGGTCGGTCAGAGCCGGTATGCCGCCGTGGGCGAAGCGGCCGCGCCAAGTACGCACTGTGGCCACGTGCAGACGGCTGTCGGCGGCGATCCTGGCGTTTGTCCGGCCGCGTGCTGCGAGGAGGACGATGGTGGCACGCTGCCGGGCCTGGTGAGAGGTCTTGTGGCCGTAGGACATCCTCTTGAGCCGGTGGCGTTCGGCGGCGGTCAGCACCACCGTCACGGCGGCGCGTATGGACTTAGTGAACAGACGGCCTGTCGTCAAAGGTGTCGTGCAACGTTCTGGCGGATATCCACCGGATGCTGCTGCCGGCGGCCTTCTGGCCTGGAGCAGCATCCGGTGGCCCGGTCCCTCAGAATCTCCAGGCCCCTCGGTAAGAACGACCCTTGGTCGTTCAGCTCGTGGGGTCTGCGAGGTCACCGGCACCGAGCGGATTGGGAGTTCGGTGAGGTCCTTGCTCACCATGCGTCCCGGGTGGCCGTGGGGCCGGCGTCAGGCGGAGGCGTTGCCGAGGAAGTCGAGGAGGATCGCGCACCATTCCTCAGGGCGCTCGACGAAGGGCAGATGTCCCGTGGAGAGTTCGGCGTACTCGGCGCCTGGGATCGTGTCGGCGAGTTGCCGGTGGTGATAGGGCGTGAACAGCTGGTCGAGTGTGGTGGAGATGACCGAAGTCGGCACCGTGATGGCGGCCAGGTCTTCGCGGAGGTCGACCTGGTCGATGAGCAGGTCCAGATGCTCGGGTGTGCCGGGCGGGCGCGCGGGCCGGTGCGGGGAGGTGTGAGCCGGTCGCTGTCCACGGGGCGGACGGGGCGGGTCGAGGCATGCCTCTTCCCGGCCTCGGCGACGGCACACGGGCAAACGGGGTCTCCTCGGAAGCATGCACATCAGACCGCCGTAGCGGGAGCCTGTCAATAAGTCCGTTGCGGCGACGGCCTGTTCGCGGATGCGGTCCATTGCATTGACGTGCCCGTGCGGCCTGGCTACTTTCAGAGAGCGCTCTCCTTCAGTCGGCAGAAGCCACCCGCCGCGCGACCAGACGTTCGGGAGTCCCCCCATGAAGCCAGCGAGATCCACGGCGACCGGCCTATGCATGATTCTGACAACGTTGTCTGCACTTTTCGCCGGAGGGGTGTCGGCGACCGCCGCCGCCGCGCCGACGGCGGTCGTGTGCAACAAGTACTGCGACGCGCGCGATCCGTCGCTCAGTCCGCAGGACCGGGTGCCCGTCACCGCTACGGTCGCCTCGCGCTCGATCGCCCTGCACTTCGACGACGCCGACGCGATGGGCTGGGCGTCCATCGACAACGGAGCCGCCGGCGACCGGGTCTGGCTGGACCGGTCGATGGACGGCGGCCGGACCTGGGGCGCGGACAGCCGCCTGGGCGACACCGCGGTGCCCTCCGGTGGGCGCGGCTGGCGTACGCGGATGTACAACGTCGACGACTGGGGGAGCCAGAATGTCGGGGCGCTGCGGGCCTGCGGACAGCCGGCCGACGGCGCCATCGCGTGCACGCCCTGGGCGCGCACGACCTGGAACGCGGGCAGCAGGAGCACCGCGGCCGCGACCGCCCTGATGATGTCGTACGACCGGGGCACCAAGCTCTTCGGTGGCAACGGCTGGTGGACCGGCGCCAACTCGCTGACCGCGATCATCGACAACATCCGGATCACCGGCATGGGCAGCTACCGGTACGCCATCGCCGACACGTACGACAAGAACATCAACGCGCAAGGCGGGCAGTTCCGCAACGAGTACCTCGATGACACCGGGTGGTGGGGCCTGGCCTGGATCGCCGCCTACGACCTCACCGGGGACCGCCGCTACCTGGACACCGCGCGGATCGACGCGGACCACATGTACGCCAACTGGAACAGCACCTGCGGTGGCGGGGTTCGGTGGAGCACCAACGGCAACTACAAGAACGCCATCACCAACGAGCTGTTCCTCCAGCTCACTTCGGCCCTGCACAATCGCATCCCGGCTGACACCGTCTACCTGGAGCGGGCCAGGAACGAATGGAACTGGTTCCGCGACAGCGGCATGATCAACAGTGACCGCCTGATCAACGACGGCCTGACCGACGGCTGCGCCAACAACGGCCAGCCCACCTGGACCTACAACCAGGGTGTCATCCTGGGCGCATTGACCGAGTTCTACAAGGCCACCGGTGACGCCGGCCTGCTGACCACCGCCCGCGGCCTCGCCGACGCGTCTTCCGTCCGGCTCCAGACCAACGGCGTCCTGCGCGAACCCGGCGAGGGCGACACCTGCACCGGGGACGGCCCGAGCTTCAAGGGCGCCTACGTGCGGGGCCTCGGCGTCCTCGACCGCCAATTCTCGGACCGCCCGTACAGCGTGGCGCTCACCCGGTGGGCGAACAGCGCGTACGACCGCAACCGCAATCCGCTCGACCAGTACGGGCCGCACTGGAGCGGCGGCAGTGGGACGATCGGCTACGGCTGCCAGCAGAGCGTGCTGGATCTGATGAACGCCCCCTCGCAGGGCGCCGACCAGTAGCGTGGCCACAAGGAGGCCAAGCAGCCGGTTGTCTGCTCTCCAACGACGGCTGCTCGGCCCGCGAGTCCTCCACCGCGGCTTCGGATGCCTCCATGCCGTCGTCCGGCCGTAGCCGTACGCGGCGGTTCATCGGCTGGCCTGGGCCGCGCCCGGCCTTCGGTGACAGCAGACCGCCGGAAGCTGGGGCTCACGGCTCCTGGGACCGGATGACGTCCGGCCCCTTCGCGGCCGGCGACGTGCGACGTTCCGGGGTTAGTTGCAGCACTCGCATCCGGGACGGCAGCCGCACCCGTCCGTCTTCGCGGCCGGTGCCACGGTGGCGGCGGGGGCCGCGCAGCAGCCCTTGCCCTGCCAGGCGTCGCGGCCTTCCTTGAGCGCGATGACAGCGGTGACGAGGGCGGCGATCGGGTCCGCCCAGGACCAGCCGAGAGTGGCGTTGAGGATCAGGCCGACCAGCAACACAGCGGACAGGTAGGTGCACAGCAGGGTCTGCTTGGAGTCGGCGACTGCTGAAGCAGAGCCGAGTTCTTTGCCCGCGCGGCGCTGGGCTGCGGAAAGGAACGGCATGATCACCAGCGACAGGGCGGCGATGACGACGCCGGGGATCGACCGGTCGGCCTCGCCGGTGCCGGCCAGCGCACGGACGGCGTCGATGGCGACGTACGCGGCCAGGGCGAAGAACGACAGGGCGATGATCCGCAGTGTGACCTTCTCCCGTGCTTCGCGCACGGCGTGCTCGCGGGCGGAGAACTGCCAGGCGACAGCTGCTGCGGAGGAGACTTCGATGACGGAGTCCAGGCCGAAGCCGACCAGGGCGGTGAAGGAGGCGAGGGTGCCCGCGGTGATGGCGACGGCGGCTTCGATGACGTTGTAGGTGATGGTGGTCGCGACCAGCAGCCGTATCCGGCGGGGCGAGTACGTCGCGTCGCGCGGGGCTGGGGCTCAGGGATATCGCGGTCATCAGCAGCAGCCTTCGGTCGGGGCGTCGGGGCAGGTCTTGCCGGCTTCGACGGCGACCACGGCCGTGCGCAGTGCGTGAAGGGCCTGGCCCAGGCGCGGGTCGGCGAGTTCGTAGCGGGTGTGGCGTCCTTCGGGCACGGCGACGGCCAGGCCGCAGTCGCGTAGGCAGGCCAGGTGGTTGGACAGGCGGGTGCGGGAGATGCCTGGAGCCCGGCCGGCTGGGAGCCGTGGGCGCAACCGAGCACGTGCAGCAGCCCGGCCGGCACGGTGAGCAGTACCAGCTCCCACGGGACGATCCAGGGTCCACGGAGGCCCGCCCTCATCGGCACGCATGTAGCGTAGGCGCCCAAATACATAAAGTACTTTTCAGTGGTCTGGCGTACGGCCCCGACCAGCTCAGCGGTTCCGCCCCGCATACGATGGGCGGGTGACCGTCACCCGGCAGACGAGCGTGCGCCCCCGGCGCGGCCTCGCCCTGCTGGTCCTGGCGGTCCTGGTAGGACTCCTGGCCATGCACGCTCTCGCCCCCGCCGCCATGCCCGCGAGCCACACGGCGATGCCGGGCCAGAGTGACGCCCACATGACCTCCGCCACCGCGGTGCACGTGGCGGGTGACGCGTGCGAGCACGTCACCGGTGACGGTGCGGGCGGGCGCATGCACCACGCGGACGCCACCTGCGCGGCCGCCGGCACCAGCGCGTCGCCCGCGGCGCCGGTCCTGGCGCCTCTGCTCAGCGACCCCGCCGTGACGGCGGCACTGCCGGGCTGGCCCCTGACGCCGATCGCGGCCGGCCGGGCACCGCCCGACCTCGCGCAACTGCAACTCCTGCGGATCTAGAGGCACCCGCACGGCGCCCGCCGGCCCTGGCCGACGCGGTGCCTCGCTCCGGCACGCCCTCCACCGATCCACCCGCATCAAGGAGTTGCACCGTCATGACCGCACGCCGTTCCCCGGCCCGCCGGGTCTCTGCCGTCGCCGCCGCCGCTGCCGCCGCAGCACTGCTGGCCGCCTGCGGCAGCAACGACAAGCCCGCCTCCTCCGGCCACGACATGAACTCGATGAGCTCCACCCCCTCGACCCCGGCAAGCGCCACGGGCAGCCACAACGCCCAGGACACCGCCTTCGCGCAGGGCATGATCCCCCACCACCGCCAGGCCGTCGCCATGGCCGACCTCGCCAGCAGCCGGGCCAAGTCCAGCGACGTCAAGACCCTGGCCACCACCATCAAGAAGGCACAGGACCCGGAGATCACCACCATGTCCGGATGGCTGAAGGGATGGGGAGAGAACGTCCCGGCCGCCGACGGTATGGACGGCATGGACCACTCCTCGGGGCACGACATGTCCGGGATGATGAGCGCCGACGACATGGCCAAGCTGGAGAAGCTCTTTGGTGCCGCGTTCGACACCGCCTTCCTTCACATGATGGTCGGCCACCACCAGGGCGCCGTCGACATGGCCAAGACCGAACAGGCCAAGGGCGCCTACGGCCCCGCCAAGGACCTCGCCAAGTCGATCGTCGCCTCCCAGACAGCCGAGATCACCCGGATGAACAAGACGCTCGGAAAGTAGCCCCCACCCGCGAGAGCCGCTCCGAACCCGAACGGGGCGGCTCTCCGCCCTCCAGGAATACCCCCCAGGGGTATATGGTTGAGGCAGTTCCGAGGAGACGCCGTCCCCGTACGGCACTATGGCGGGAGAGCACGATGGACCACCACGCACCGGACCACGGGCACAGCGCGCACGACCGTTCCGGGCACACCGCCCCCGGCCGCACGTCCTGGCGGATGGCGGCCCAGGCCACCCTGCACTGCCTCACCGGTTGCGCCATCGGCGAGGTCCTCGGCATGGTCATCGGAACCGCCGCCGGCCTGCACAACGGGGCCACCGTGGCCCTGTCGATCGCCCTGGCTTTCGTCTTCGGCTACGCGCTGACCATGCGCGGAGTCCTGCGCGCCGGCGTGCCCGTACGCCAGGCGCTGAAGGTCGCACTAGGCCGTTTCGTTTAGATCAGCGGGCTGACCAGAGGAAGATGCCTGCGACGTGGAGGCCGGCCAGATAGATGGTGGCGGTCTTCTCGTAGCGGGTGGCGATCCCTCGCCATTGCTTGAGGCGGTTGATGCACCGCTCGACGGTGTTGCGCTGCTTGTAGGCGTCGCGGTCGAAGGCAGGTGGGCGCCCGCCTCGGCTGCCGCGCCTCAGCCGGTGGGTGTTCTGGTCGGCCCGGACGGGGATGACCGCGCGGATCCGACGGCCGCGGAGGTGTTTCGGATGGCGCGGGACGAATACGCCTTGTCGGCCAGGACCACGTCGGGCCGGGTGCGGGGCCTGCCCCGACGACGGGGCACGCGCAAGCGTTCCATGACCTGGGTGAACGCCGGTGCGTCGTTGGCCTGCCCGCCGGTCAGAACGAACACCAGAGGCCGGCAGCGGCCGTCGGCCGCCAGGTGGATTTTCATGGTCAGTCCTCCGCGGGACCGGCCGATGGCATGATCGGCCGGCTCGCCTGCCGGGGCCCTTTTTTGCGGGCCCCGGCAGCGTGCTGGTGAGCACGCACGACCGTGGAGTCCACCGACACCACCCAGTCGAGGTCGTCCTCCTCGTCGGCCTGGGCCACCAGCGCGGTGAACACGCGCTCCCAGGTGCCGTCCGCCGCCCACATCCGCAGCCGGTTGTAGACGCCCCGCCAGTTGCCGTATTTCTCCGGCAGGTACATCCACTGCGTCCCGGTCTGGAACTTGAAGGCGATCGCGTCGATCACCTCACGATGCTCTCGCCAGCGGCCACCCCGCTTCGGCGTCCGGTCCGGGAGCAACGGCTCGATCCGCGCCCACTGCGCATCAGTCAACGGCACACCCGGACCAACGACCGGCTGATCCAAACGAAATGGCCTAGTCCAGAGCGCCCGTCCTCAGAACGGGGGCAGATCGGGCGGGTGCCGCTGCGGGGCGCGAGTTCAGCAGTGCGTCTCGATGAAGAGGAGAACGCGGCCGTCGTCCGCAGTGAACTCGTACGCCTCATGGACCGGCAGGTCGGCGGCACCGAACCGGGCCCGCGCTTCAAGCCAGGCGGTTGGGCGCTCGGCCTCCGGAAGGAAACGGGGAAGGCACCACTCGACCCGGTGGTCGTAGTGGGTGCCCATCGACATCATGTCGGCGTCGACTGCCAGCCGCTTGGCCCGGCGAGGGTCCAACGGCCCGCGGGCGAGTCGCCAGTAGCAGCCGTCTGCGTCAGTGAAGCCGCGTGCCGTCACTGGCGTGCCGACGTACGAGCCACCCGACTCCTCCGTCGCTGGTGGCAGGGCTGCCACCACCTCGGCGAAGGTCGCGGCGCGCTTCTGCTTCTTCGGCACTCCCACAGGATGCCAGAACCACCCCATCGGCCATCAGCCAAGATCACGTGGCGAACGGTCAAGATCATGTGGCAGAGGGCACAGGCCGGACCGCGTCACCGGCGACAAGGCGTACAGCTCCCGCCGAAACCACCGCTACCTGCGAAGACGCCACATCTGGCACACGATCCCCGAGCCGAAGGACCAGCGGGCCAACCGCCGCCGTAAAGGCGGAGAAGGCGGCAGACCAACGGGCTTCCAGCGCGACCACTACCGGCGCCGCAATGAGGTCGAGCGGACCATCAACCGGCTCGAGAACTCCCGCGCAGTAGCGACGCGTGACGACAAACGTGCGGGGGTCGGCGCGTTCCAGCAGCGTCAGCGCCGCCTGGCGGGCAGAGGGGAACCTGCGTCCTGGCCCGATCGTCCTCGCCCACCCAGCCCGCCTGCCTGTCGGCGGCTTCGCCGACCGGGGTGCTGGGTGGGCGGGTGACATTACTGGACGGTGGCGAAGAAGCCGAAGTTGCCGTGGGTGCCGTCCGCACGGAACGTGGCGACGGTGATGGTGTGGGGGTCGTTGCCGCAGACCGCTTGGGGTTCGGTAAGGGCGCGGATTGATCCGCGCCGGGAGTCGTGGCTGCGCAGGGTGGCGGTGAGCACGCTGCGGCTCAGGTCGATGTCACTGTCGGAGACGTGAAGGCAGTAGACACCGGTCCGCTTGCGGTCCACCTTGTCGATGTTCTTGGCCTTCGTCAGGGTCCCGAAGGGCGAGACCTCGGCGGCGGCCTGTGCGTACGGGGCGATGACATCCACCGGATCGGCCACCGCCGTTCCGACGCCGGCCGCGAGCGTGGCAGCAACCAGTGGTGACAGGAGGAGGGACGTCGTCTTGCGCATGGTTCCCCTGCTTCGAAGATCGGTGCCGCCCGGCGGATGCGGGGCGACGCACAGCAGTCTGGTCACGCTTCATGCGGCGCACTCATGACACTCCCGCCGCACGGGAAAACGTTCACCCGTTCACTCCCGCCCCGTGGCGTTCCGGCGGACCGATTCGGTGCGACCGCAGGCCGTCTCACGGGGTCGGGCGCCGGGCGCTGGTGCCCCAGGGCGGTTCCGGTGTGTTCCTGGCACTCGTCACTTGCCGCCCGGTGGGAGGCCGGAGCGTGCGGTCGGGGCCGGCTGTGCCGGTCATGTGCCCGCGCCGGTCCGAGCCGGCTTGCCGCTGTTCAGGTTGACCTCGACGGCGTCCCGGGTGCCCCAGCGGTTGACGCGGCGACAGGTGAGCATCGCGTAGAGGTACATCGGGCGCAGGATGAGGATGCGCCAGAGCGCGGCGAGCGGTGCTGCCGCATACAGGAGCAAGGTTTGGCGGGAGGTCATGTCGGTGCGCGAGACGGTGAACAGGCGCAGGGCCATGAGGTAGCTCATGGCGGTGCCGATGAGGATGCCGAGTGTGGCGACGGTGCCCAGGTGTTCGTGGAGGTCGGGGTGGAGGAGGACGGCGGTGGTGATGGCGAGGCCGAGGACGAGGTGGAGGTACTCGGTGACGGTGGTCCAGAAGACGATGCTGCCCAGGGGCATGTAGCGCAGCCACCACAGGTGGCGCACGGTGGTGCCGCGCATCCAGCGCATCTGCTGGTTGAGGTAGTGCTGCCAGCGTTCAGGGGCGAGGGTGAAGACCAGAGAAGAGGGCTGGTGGACGGTGTCTCCGGCGAGCAGGGCGTAGAAGGTGAGCATGGAGTCGTCGTTCATCTGCATGGGCCGTCCGCAGAACTGCTCGCGCTCGTAGACTCCGGCGGCTGCGCGGACGACGTCGGCGCGGTAGAAGGCCAGGGTTCCGGAGTTGATGGTGACCCGGCGCAGGACGGACTGGGCGCTGCGCAGGCCGCGGGTGAAGGGGAGGTAGAGCAGACAGATCAGCCGGGTGAGCGGGTTCGCGTCGTGGTTGAGGACGAGGACCTGGCCCGCGACAGACTGCACTTTCGCGTCGGTGAAGGGCTTGAGGCCCTCGGCGATAGCGTCCACGTCGAGGACGGAGTCGCTGTCGAGGGTGACGAAGATGTCGGCGTCGTCGTGAGTGAGGACGTGCATCTGGGCCCAGCGTTTGCCGCGGTTGGGGGTGCGGTCCCAGGTGGCCGTGATGCCAAGGGCGGCCGCGCGTTCCATGAGCTCGGTGTGGATGTCGTCATACGTCATCGGAGTGCCGTCAGGGTGGGCGGAGCCGTCGTCGACGACGCGGATGCGGGTGACTTGCCGGGACTGTTCGAGGACGGAGTGCAGGCAGGCCCGCAGGGCGGACGGGTCCTCGTTGTAGACGGGGACCTGCACGGTCACGGTGAGCCGGTCCAGGCCGGCCGCCGCAGCCGGCGCGGCCTTGCGGGGGCGCTCCAGCCATGACACGGGCACCCACCACAGGCACAGGAACGACACCAGCCACGGCACGGCCAGCACCCCGGTGGACCCGTGCCCGCCCAGTTCATCGGCCGCAGCCACCGCGTGGGTGACGCCCCAGGCGGTGAACGCAGTCAGCGGCACCACGCCCGCCAGGAACAGCACCCGTGAGGGTGCGTGCCAGGCCCGGGGCAGGAACGGCGCGCCGGAACCGGACCTGGTGGTGCCCAGCGCGTCGGCGCCGGGCACCACGGTCGTGGCCCCGCTCACCGGGCGACCGGGCCACGGCCCCGACGAAACCCGAACCGCACCAGCCCCGCCCCGGCCAGCACCAGCAGCGCACTGGCCACGACCAGCCACAGCTGACCCGCCACCACACCCGTCGCGGCCAGAACCCCACCCGAACCACCGATCGACCCATACGACACGGGAAACAACCTTCCATATTGGTATATACGTGACGCAACAATAGATCGGCAGGTGCGGATCCGGACGGCAGCCTGAGAGTGAATTCTCCGCCCCGAGCACCCGGAGAGCAGATCCGGCACGGTTCCTGATCTGCCGCTTCCGGACGTGGAACGAGTAGGCTTTTCGCCGCGAACTGTTCCATCCATCCGGCCTGGAGGGAGCGGGTCAGCGACCGGAACATTCAGCGTTCTCGAAGAGCACACAGCCAACGACGACGTACCCGCCGAGACGGAGCGACTCCAGCCAAGGGGCATGGGCAGAGCAGCCGCAACGGGGATGCCAGCAGGCCGACCACGGCGTGGTGACCTGCGCGGACATGGGGACGGTCCTGCGGGCCGCGCGACACCTGGCGCAACGTCCAGCGCAACGGATAGGCGCAACCCCTGTCGCGACCTCGTGCTCCTGGTCGACCGGAGCGACCGGTCACGCGGCCCGGACGGCTCCGTGGGCACGGGCGAGGTGGCGCAGCTCGGAGCGTGCCGCCGGCACTGAGGGGGCGGTTCCCAGGAGGGATGCCACCACAGTCGTACGGACAGGCGCAGCAGGCGGCGGCGCAGGGCGGTGGAGTCGCGGGGGCGGGGGGCGGCGAGCCCGCCACACTTCGAATGCCCCGAGGCCTTCACCGCTCGCCGATCGGGCTGGGCCTCCTGCTGCGCCACGGCGGCCCCTTCCCTTGCGCCGGCCCCCGGTGCGACCGCTCTACGCCCCACCTGCGCTTCGTTGTGCCTGATCGAGCCAATCGGTGTCTTTGCGTCATCATCCGGTGACTTGGAGGCGCGGTATGCGCGATGCGGATACACAGAGGGGTCGAAACGAGACCGAGGGTGATCCGGGGGCGGAAGAACGTGCTGACGATCAATGTGGGAGTGCTGCTCGCCGTCATCGTCCTGCTGCGGCTGCGCCGGCGCACTGAGTCCCGCAGCCGGAACGACGAGAAGCTGACCGTGATCATCGTGCTCGCTCTCGGCGTCGTCATCGCCCCGACCCCCTTGGGCGAGGGCATCGGCGACTTCCTGGGCCAGCTCGCCGGCGGCGTCACCGACTCCTCCCGCTGAAACCGGAGCGCGCCTGATGGCCAACCGCCGCCCACCGCCCCGCCGCCGGCCGGCCGCACGTCGTCCGGCACGCCGCAGCGCGCCCCCGCGCCGCCGCCGCTCACGCCGACAGCAGCGCCGCGACACTCAGCTGCTCCTGCTCGGACTCGGTGCCCTCGCAGGCCTCGCCCTGGTCTGGGCGGTGATCTCCTGGCTGCTGGTGAACTGGTGGGCGCTGCTCGTACTCGCGGCGCTCGCCGCCGCCGGCGGGACGGTGTGGGTCCACCGCTACCGCCGGCAGCAAGCATGGGACCGGGTCCGGCAGCAGGCGTTGCGTTACGGGCTCCCGCAGCTGGACGCCCTGCACCACCGCGACTTCGAGTACGCGATCCGCGACCTGATGCTCCGAGACGGATGCACCGACGCCCGGCAGATCGGCGGGGCCGGTGACAACGGCGCCGACGTCCTGGCCACCGACCCGCTGGGCCGCACCTGGGTCATCCAGGCCAAGCATCGCAAGGAGGGCGACCGCGGTGCAGCCGTCGGCACCCCCGACCTCCAGCGCGTCAACGGCACCGCCCGCCAGCTGTACGGCGCCGACATCGTCCTGGTCGTCACCAACGGCCGCTTCTCCACCCGCTGCGCACCCCTCGCAGCGCAGCTGCACATGCACCTCGCCGACCGGCGCACCCTCGCCACCTGGGCCAGCGGCGGACGTCCGTTGTGGGAACTGCTGCCGCGCATTCCCGCGCCCCGGAACGGTCGGTGATCCGGCGAGACGTACCCGAAAGCCCATCAGTTCTCGTCGAGGGGCCGCCCTTCAGTTCGGCACGGGGTGTCGTACCTGTTCCTGCGCGGCGCGCCTGGCTCAGGTCTCGGCGTCGGGACGTCGGTCGGGGGTGAGGAGGTAGGGGGCCTTGCCCCCTGATCCTGGACACACGAGACACTGGATCCTGAGGATCTGAGAACGGACATCTCGTGGTCATGAAGAACTACCCGCCGGAGTTCAAGGCGGACGCGGTCGCACTGTACGAGTCGCGGCCGGAGGCGACGATCAGGTCGGTCGCCGCCGATCTGGGGATAAACCCGGAGACCCTGCGGAACTGGGTCCGGGCTGCCGGAGCAAGCCGTCCACGGGGGCGCCGGACGCAGGAACCGGTTCAGCCGCAGGCACCGTTGGAGGCGGAGAACGCGGCTCTGAGGAAGAAGGTCCGCGAGCTCGAGGAGGAACGCGAGATCCTGCGCAAAGCGGCGAAGTATTTCGCCGGGGAGACGCGCTGGTGAACCGCTTCCAGTGCGTCGCCGACCTCCAGCGCCGCTACGGCGTGAAGCGGCTCTGCAGCATCCTTGGCGTCGCCCGTTCGAGCTTCTACTACTGGCGACGGACGGCTGCGGACCGGGCCGCCCGGCAGGTGGCCGATGCCCGCCTGGCGGCCCGGATACGGGCGGTGCACCAGGAATCGGACGGCACTTACGGAGTCCCGAGGATCACCGCCGAGCTCCGCGAGACGAGCGGAGAGGCGCTCAACCACAAGCGCGTCGCCAGGATCATGAGGGCGTCCGGGATCGAGGGGGTCCGGTTGCGGCGCCGGCACCGCACCACCGTTCCCGACCCTGCCGCGGCCAAAGCGCCTGACCTCATCGGCCGAGATTTCACCGCCCAGGCTCCGAACACGAAGTACGTCGGTGACATCACCTACCTGCCCATCGAGGGCGGGAAGTTCTGCTACCTGGCGACCGTAATCGACCTCGCCTCGCGCCGTCCGGCCGGCTGGGCGATCGCCGACCACATGCGCGCGGATCTCGTCACCGACGCCATGGCCGCTGCGATCCGCACCCGCGGCAGCCTTGCCGGATCGATCATGCACACCGACCACGGAGCCCAGTACACGAGCAGGAGTTTCGCTGAAGTCTGCAGGTCAGCAGGGGTGCGGCAAAGTATGAGCGCGGTCGGGTCCAGCGCGGACAACGCACTCGCCGAGTCCTTCAACGCGACTTTCAAACGCGAGACCCTGCAAGGACGAAAGAGCTGGTCCACCGAGCGCGAGGCCCGACTCGGTCCACCGAGCGCGAGGCCCGACTCGACGCCTTCCGATGGCTCCACCGCTACAACACCCGCCGCCGACACTCCCACCTCGGACAACGATCACCGATCACCTTCGAAAACGCCCTTCGCCACCCACCCACTACGCTGACACAAGCCGCATAACCCGTGTCCAGAATTCGGGGTCAAGGCCCAACCGCTGGTACCTCGTGATCCCCGCACTGCCGCCGAACGCCACCTTGTGGCCGTGTCGGAGCTGACGGCACCTCCCGCTGGGACATCACCCACAACGTGTCCGGCACCGGCCGCTCAGCGACGTCCTTGCCGCAGACCTACCGATCACGCCTCATGGGACGCCGTCTACTCCCAGTCCCAGCAGATGCCCAGGAGGCCGCGAGCTGCTTCCTGTTCGAAGAGGTGGAGGGCGCCATGAGCGTTGAGTGTGAGATCCGCGGTGAACGTGGGCGGCATCGAGACCGAGGTTTGGGTGAAGCTGCGGCACCGCACCGGTAGTGCGGCGCGGTCGAAGGTGATCTGGAGTGCGTAGGGACTATCGGAGAACAGGAAGGCCCGCGAAAATCCCTGGGAGCTTTCACCCGTACCGTCCTGGAAGCGGTAGCCCACCATCGTCGTCTCGCCGACCCGCAACCGGGCGTCGAGGAGCAGCTCTGCCGCCACGAGACCGGCTTCCTGGCTCCTGCGCACCCTGCCGGCACGGCAGTTCACCAGCTCAGTGACGTCCACACATTCGACCGCGCAGCCGTGTTCGCCGATGTGGACGACCAGGTAGCGGTCCACGCCGTCGCGGTGGGCCCGCAGGACCTGCTGCGACTGGCGAGAGGCCAACCGCCGGTGAGCGTCGATGGTCACGGTATCGCTCTGCATGACGGTGTGCAGTCCACCGTCCTGCGGTGCTTCAAGCTCTGCCAGGAGGTCGCCGATGCCCGAGCCGACCAGCGTGCTGTACCGGCGGCCGGCCGGATGCCCCGTGGTGTCGCGCGGCTCCAGCAACTGGATCAGCGCCTTTCCGGGCAGGTCGAGGAGATCTTCCAAGGCGGCGATCGCGCGCAGCGACTCCCGCCGGCCCGGATGGCGAATGCCGCGCTGCCAGTAACTGAGCGTCGTGACGCTCACGTTGATGCCCCGCTCGGCCAGCCTTTCCCGGACTCGATGCAGAGCCAGGCCGCGGGCGGACAGCGCCGTGCAAAGGGCGAGCGAAAACGGTCCTGTGCGCAGTGCTTCCTGCAGCCGTATCCCTTCTTCCGTCCCGCCGACCGCAGTCCGACTCTTCGAAAGACCCGTCCGCTTCCTCCTGTTTGCGCGTTTGGGGACACCATGTGAATATTCACTTTCACCTTCGCGTCACGCCCGGCACCGCAGGCCAGAGAGGTTGCAGTGTAGGCCATCGTGTTCACATCGCTGGGGCCGGCGGTTCACATCACCGCTGTCGCGGCCGCAGGAGGACGTTGACCGAGACCCGTCATGACGTGATTCTCGTCGGCAAGCGTTCGAACGTCCCTCCCCACGAGGAAGCGTGCGGACACTTCCCCACTCTCCGTCCCCCTAGGGAGAACCGGTTTCATGGCACCTCACTCACAGTGTCCGGGCCTGTCCCGGTGGCGGCGCGGACTGACCGCATCGTCGCTCCTGCTGGCCGCGGTCTTCTCGTCGACCGCCGTATCGGCCGCCGACGCTTCCGCCGCCGGCACCCAGAAGGTACTCAGCTTCACCGAGCAGGTGCAGAGCAACACCAACTGGTGCTGGGCCGCCACCGGTGCCTCCATAGCCGCGTACAAGGGCCACTCCACGACACAGAACGCCTTCTGCAACGCCGCCTTCGGCAGGAGCCAGGGCACCACCTGTCCCAACAGCCAAGCCGACCTCAGCAACGACCAGAGGGCGTACCGGTGGCTGGGCATGACCCCCGGCACCTACATCAGCAGCCCTATCAGCTACACCAAGCTCCAGAGCGAGATCAACTACGACCGCCCCGTGCAGACCCGCATCCTGTGGTCCTCCGGCGGCGGCCACATGGAGGTGCTCTACGGCTACGACACCTCCACCAATTACGTCTACTGGGGCGACCCGTGGCCGAGCGACAACCGCTACAACTGGGCGTCCTACAGCTACTACCAGAACAACAGCACGTTCAGCTGGACCCACACGCTCTACGGAATCGGAGCGTGACACGATGACCGCCCAGACTCCTAGGACCGCCGTGCTGCGCACCTCCTCCCCGATACGCGCCCTGAGCGCCGGAGCGCTGGCCGTCGCCGCGCTCGGCCTCGCCGCCACGACCGCCTCCGCCTCCCCCCAGGCAAGCGCTCCGCAGACCTACACGGCCGCGCAGCTCTCCGCGGGCCGGGCGGCCGCCACCGCCGACAGCACCATCACCGTTCTCGGCAAGTACTTCGCCCGCGCTCCCGCGCGCGGCGTCGCGCACGCCGCCCAGGACGGGCAGACCACCCCTCGCGTCGTCGGCCATAGCATCACCGTCAGCATGCTGAACCCCGCCTTCGTGACCGGAGAGGCGGGCGCGCCGGTCGCCGCGCCGGCCTTCGTCGCAACCGACGTGGTTTCCCCCACCGGCCAGACGGCCACCGTGCAGACGGCCCCGACAGCCAAGGGCTGGCAGGTCGTCAACATCGCCAGCGGAACCACCGAGACCGACTACGCCACCAAGGCCCAGGGCAAGGGCACGGTCTTCCGCGAGCCGCAGATCAACGCCTGGTACACCGTGCGGGGCGACGAGGTCCTCCCGCTCAACACCGAGGCCCGTGCCGTGGTCGGCGCCTCCGGAACATCGCTGGCCGCCTACTACCGGCACGTCCACAGCGCCTACGGCGACAAGCTGCGCGGCTCGGCCTACGACAAGAAGGGCATGGCCGGCGGATTCGGCAACGCGGCTCCCGATGCCGCCGCCGCACAGAACACGTCGACCGACATCGCGGCAGCCGACAAGTCCGCCGAAACCACGGCAACCGGCAACGGCATGTCCGACAGCACTCCGACGACGCTCCTCGCCGTCGCGGTAGCCGCTCTGGGCGGCGGCGCCTTCGCCGCCCGACGCCGCTGGCAGGCCCCCTGACCGCACTCATGGCGCTTCTGGTGCTGTGACCCGCCCAGATTCACCAGCTTGCTCCTGCACAGGTGGAGAGCCCTGACGCTTCCCACCCGTGCCGGGTCCGGTGGCATCACACGGTCAGGGCGCGGAACCAGGACGTCCGGGGGGTGCGGCGCCCTCGGACGGCACCAGTGCACACCGCTGCAACATCCATCAGGTGCTCGGGTTTCGGCCAACATGACTTCAGATGTATGTCATGCACGCGCCACGTACTGCTATTCCCGCCGCTGCAGCACAGCAACTTCTCAACGCCCCCTTATCCGGCCAGCAACCCACGCTGACCGGACTTCCCCACGAAGGAGCTTTTGTGAACCCCCTCTACACGCGCCACAAGCGCACCACTCTGGCCATCGCCACCGCTGTCGCCGCCGGAGCCCTCCTCACCACCGGTCTGACCACCGGTGCCAACGCCGTCCCGGCCGAACCCGCCGCCAAGTCCCTGACCGCCGCCCCGATCGCGCTGTCCACCGCGGCCCGCACCTCCCTGCTCCAGGAAGCTCAGGCCGGCGCCGCCGAGACCGCGCAGGACATAGACCTCGGCGCCAAGGAGAAGCTGGTGGTCAAGGACGTCGTCAAGGACGTCGACGGCACCCTCCACACCCGCTACGAGCGCACCTACGCGGGCCTCCCGGTGCTCGGTGGCGACTTGATCGTCCACACCGCCAAAACGGGCAGGACCGAGGGCGTCACCAAGGCGAACAATGCGGCCCTCAAGCCGGCCTCCCTCAAGCCGCAAATCTCCGCCGCCAAGGCCGAGAAGCAAGCCGTGTCCGCCGCCGGAGCCCTCGGCTCCGCCAAGACCACCGCGGACGGCGCCCGCAAGGTCATCTGGGCCGGCTCCGGCAAGCCCGTCCTCGCGTACGAGACGGTCGTCGGCGGCCTCCAGGACGACGGCACCCCCAACCAGCTGCACGTCATCACCGACGCCGTCACCGGCAAGAAGCTCTTCGAGTACCAGGGCGTCGAGACGGCCACCGGAACCGGCAAGACGCTGTACGCCGGCACCGTCAGCCTCAACACCACCCTTTCGGGCTCGACGTACCAGCTCTACGACACCTCGCGCGGTGGCCACAGGACGTACAACCTGGCGCACGGGACCTACGGCACCGGCACCCTGTTCACCGACGCCGACAACGTCTGGGGCACGGGCGCGGCCTCCAGTTCGTCCACGGACCAGACGGCCGCCGCGGACGCCGCCTACGGCGCGCAGGAGACCTGGGACTTCTACAAGAGCACCTTCAACCGCAACGGCATCAAGAACAACGGTGTCGGCGCCTACTCCCGCGTCCACTACGGCAACGCCTACAAGAACGCGTTCTGGCAGGACGGCTGCTTCTGCATGACCTACGGCGACGGCAGCGGCAACACCCACCCGCTGACCTCGCTGGACGTGGCCGGGCACGAGATGAGCCACGGCGTCACCGCCAACACCGCGGGCCTCAACTACAGCGGCGAGTCCGGCGGCCTGAACGAGGCCACCTCGGACATCTTCGGCACGGGCGTGGAGTTCTTCGCCCGCAACGCCTCCGACCCCGGTGACTACTTCCTCGGCGAGGAGATCGACTTCAACGGCAACGGCACCCCGGGGCGCTACCTGGACAGGCCCAGCAGGGACGGCCACTCGGCGGACTACTGGTCCTCCGGCGTCGGAAACCTGAACGTGCACTACTCGTCCGGGGTCGGGAACCACTTCTTCTACCTCCTGTCCGAGGGCAGCGGTGCCAAGACGATCAACGGCGTGACCTACAACTCGCCGACTTCCAACGGATCCACCGTCACCGGCATCGGCCGCGCCAAGGCGCTGCAGATCTGGTACAAGGCGCTCACGACGTACATGACGTCGACGACCAACTACAAGGCCGCCCGCACGGCGACCCTGAACGCGGCCTCCGCGCTGTACGGCTCCACCAGCGCCGAGTACAAGGCCGTCGCCGCGGCCTGGTCCGCGGTCAACGTCGCCTAGCGGCACCCGCCCCGGCAACGGGCGGCACCCGGGGACCTCCCGGGTGCCGCCCGACCCTTGCGATGCATGTCCTCGGCGTCCTTCACCTGTGAGCCGGTAGGCGCGACCCGCGACGACCTGGCCGTCTGTCCGTTCGGCTTCCACCCCTCCACCGCCGCGCGGGGCGCCGCCGACGCTCCGGACGGAGCCGCGCGGACCCTGCCCCGGATCGAGCAACAGCGCCTGCACGCCGATCTCACCCCGCACTTCCGCTGCACGGTCGTGGCCGGCGAGGCAGGCTCCACGGCCGTGCTGCGGGTCCACCTCGAAGGCCGGCCCGGCCCGCTGTCCCACGGCGACATCGAGATCACCGCGTCCCTCCGCGACGACAACCCGCACCGGGCGATGGACCCCACCTCGCTGGCACCCCGACTCCCGAAGAGGTCCGAGCCCACATCTGGGGGCCGTGGAAGTGCGGCGCGGACGGCCGCGACGCCACCGGCCGGACGATCACTCCGCAGCAGCACGGCCGCCCGCCGGCACCGTCGGAAGGCACCGCCCGCTGTGCCCGGGCAGGGGGTGGCGCTGCCCGCAGTCACGCGCCAGGTGGAGCACAGTACGGGTCGTGCACACCAAGCACTCCGAAGACCTCCGCGATCAGAAAGTCACCGAACGAGGACGGTACTTGACGCCTGGCGAGGTCGCCCGAACCCGCGCTCCGGCTACGCAGCTCGGCACGTTCATCCTGCACCAGCACGCCAAACGCCTCCGCAAGCTCAGCGCGTGATTCGGTGACCGCCCACCTAAGGCGGCGGCACTGAGAATGCGGCTGGCTTCCCTCTCAAGGGAGAGATAGGGGAGCTTCGCCGAACGCGCCGCGTTCGAAGCCGCCGCCCTGGTCCTTCCCGCGAGCGTCGACAGCGCCCACCGGTACAGCGGGTGGGCGATCCTCCAGGACTATCCGGGCTCGACACCCGACGGCCTGCGCGCCCAGGCCGGTGAACTGGAGGGCCCGTACGTCCAGGCGGTGCTGCGCCGCGGCAAGGGAACACTGGCTGGGGAACAGGTCGTGGAGGGCCGGGCGCCGGTGACGGCGAGAAGGCCGGGGCGCCGGGGCCCGCGTTCGGCCTCCAGGCCCGTCACGACGCTCGCTGCTTCCTGAGCCGTCCGCTCCGCCTCGCCGACGGTGCGCCGGGTGAAGCGCCGACCACGCCGGGGCTCACCCCCGTGCCTGCGGGTGAGCCCCGGAAGAACCCCTGAGTCGGCCGTGACCGGCGCGGGGCCATCAGGTCTGCGCTGCGTCTCCGGGCTCCACGGGCCTCACGCGATCCAGCGGTGCCTCCCATTCGAGGCCACCGCCTTCTGGCACCATGAACGCCTGCCGGCTGACCAGCTTGCCCGACTTCTTGAGCCGCTCCTCGAGGACGCCCGTGAGCAGGCCGGTGCGCTCCGAGATCGTGTCCCGGACGAGGGTTCCGCGGGGATAGGGCAGTTCGCCGTGGCCAAGGGGCGTGGCCGGCCTTTCGCATCCGTTCACGCACGGACTCCTGTCCGGAGCGCCTGGGCCAGGCGGGCGGCGACGTCGGAGCGCACCCGCCCGAGGTCGACGAGGCGCAGTGCGGGCGAGGCGGTGTCGACGCTCAGGGAGGGCAGGACGATCCCGGCCCCGGCCGGCGCCGCCCGCAGAAACTCCATCGCCGTGTACGGGGCGACGTCCTGCTGTTCGGTGGTTGTCATGCAAGGGACGCTAGAAGCGGCGGGCCGGGGGGCGGTATGCTGTTTTCTCGCTTTTTCTCACACGCTCTCGTGCTTGGCTCGGTTTTTCTCACGCAGGAGGCCGCAGCCTGTGATCGTGAGCACGCAGCTTGGTGATGCTGGGGTGATCGGCTTCCGGCGAGAGGATCTGGTCATGGCCCGACGACTGCGCTTCAACGGCACGGGCAGCGGTGAAGGCAGCTGCCCCGCGGTGCACGATCACCTCGACACGGGCGGGGTGATCGGTGACCGGCCGCGCCGCACCCCCCCCCCCCCCCGCCCCCTGCGGGGCGCCCACGGCCAGGAGGTGGAGCTCGCGACGATGT